>CAXBNO010000199.1:0-6350 GCA_963976775.1 uncultured Kordiimonadales bacterium | reverse complement strand
CCGGCTGCCATGATCGTCGATCAGCAGGGTGCCCTGTGCGTCGGCGCGTTCCGCATGCCCGGCCAGATGAATCTCGCCGACCGAATCGAAGGGCATCCGGGCGAGGTAGTCCGCGGCGTCGAAACCGAGGTTGTGGGCGCTGACATGGATGTTGTTCACGTCCAGCAGCAGCCCGCACCTGGCGCGGCGCACGGTTTCGGACACGAAGTCCGCATGATCAAGCTCGGCACCGGCAAATGCGGCGTACATGGACGGGTTCTCGACCATGACCTGACACCCGGTCGCGTCCTGGAAGATGCGGATGTTGCGGGCCAGGATGCTGACCGCTTCCTCCGTGCAGGGCAGGGGCAGCAGGTCGTTCAGGCTGGCACCGCCTGCCTGTGCCGGGGCGCGGACCCAGGCGATGTGATCGGACAGGGCGGCCGGGCGATAGCGGCGCACCAGATCACGGATACGGGTCAGGTGGTCCCGATCCGGCTCGTCGACCGACCCCAGTGACAGTCCGACGCCGTGGAAACTGAGGTCGAACCTTTCCCGGATCGCATCCAGCTGGCGCAGGCGCGGCCCGCCCGCCACCATGTAGTTCTCGGTGTGAACCTCGACCCAGTCGATCGCGGGCGGTCGGTCGATGACATCCAGCACATGCGGATGGCGCAATCCGAACCCGGCCGTCGGCGGCAAACTGGTGATGGTTCCTTTCATGAGAATGCATACCCGGCATTCGGGGTCGGGGCGCTGGTCAGACCAGCGCCCCGGTTCCGAAGATGACGCGGATCAGCCCTTGGCTTTCTCGTTGACGCCATCAAAGGCGGTCTGCTGACCGCCCTTCGCCTCGCAATCGGCAGCCGTTGCCAGCTTCCACTCGCCGCCGTCATAGTCGACCGTTGACTGGCCGGCGCAGGAGTGGGTGCCTGCCTTGTTGGCGCAGTCATTCTGGCCGGCCTTGGAGATGCCGTAGCATTTCACCTTGTCGGCAGCGGTCGCCTCGACCGGGGCCAGGGCAGCGGCCATGCCGACGGCACCCATCAGGGCAGCGGCAACGGAAAGGCTCTTGATCGATGTGTTCCTCATGATGATCTCCTTCAGTTTGTGATCAACTCGGTTGGGTTGGCGGGATCCCTGCAACCCGCTGCGATCCAGTCTATCCGGCGTTTCGCCGGGGCCAATCACCTTGGCGAGGTTCTGGCGTGAAAGTGATCGCGGGTCTTCGGAACCCCCCTACTGTCGCCTTCCGACGACAGTAACAGGTGAGCCGGTCGACCGGCTCAGTTCACCGGTGCGTGGCTGGCGTCGAACTGAGGCACCGGGTCGTCTGGCGAACTCTTCTTCTCCAGGCTGGCCCAGTTCACTTCAGACTGCTTCAGGTTGCCCTGAATGTCGGCTTCCCAGAAACCGACGACGGTGCGGGTGATGTTGAGGTAGAGCCTGTCATCGACAATGCGCCAGAGCTGCGGGTTCGCCGGAACCTTGCCGCCCTGGGCGATGCCATAGGCACAGTGACCGTCATAGACAGGTGCGTATTTCGCCGGGTCGGCGACGAAGGTGTCCCGGTTTGCCTCGCTGGCGAAGGCCCAGGTTGCACCATTGTATTCGGCCGTGATGGACGCCTTGCCCGGCACGGGGGCAGGCTGCGTGCCACCTACCGGCGCCTGCGTGAGGCTGCGGTAGGCGACGACGTCATAGCCGCTGGCCGCGAAGCCCGTGCCATCGACAAACTGCTCCCCGGCCAGTGACGTCCCGGCCAGCAGGGTACCGGTCAGCAGTACCGTCCCGAATGAGCCTGCCCTCAGAAGTCTGTTCATAGCTCTTGCTCCCTTGAAACTCTCTGTCCCGAAGCGCGGTTCCCGTTCCGCGTTGGTGAACATATGACGATGATGGGTGGGGTTTGGTTACACGCGATTGCGTGAGTTCCCGTGAGCGAAGGGCGTTGGGGGTGGGCTTCGTGAGCAGGTACATGGCGAGGCGTCTGAGAAAACTCAACAAGAACAGTTGGTTGAATTTCAGGTCTTGCGCGGCACCGATCACGAATAGCGTGTCTCTCACGTTGAGTTGAAGCAACCGCGAGCGTGCATCAGGGCTGGTGGCGTCCGGATATGGCAGCGGATTGTCGCGGTGAAACCGATTGTCTGGCGTCGGTCAGGGACTATCGTGCGGCGGAGTGCGAGAGCAGGAGGTTCTGACGTGAAAGTGGACGGCACGCCCCGACGCCCCCTCGAAGCGGCTGAGGACGGAAGTTCGGTTCGGATCATCGATCAGACCCGGCTGCCGCACCGGTTCGAGACCCTGACCCTGCAGACCCTGCCCGAAACAGCGCATGCCATCCGGGCGATGCTGGTTCGCGGTGCGCCGCTGATCGGTGCGACGGCGGCCTATGGGGTGGCGCTGGCCATGCGCGATGACCCGACTGACGATGGTCTTGCCGACGCCATCGAGACCCTGCGCCAGACGAGACCGACAGCGGTGAACCTGTTCTGGGCGCTGGAACGGATGCGGGTGGCGCTGCACAACCAGGCACCGTCCGCCCGGGCCGGACTGGCCTGGCAGACAGCGGGCGAGCTCGCGGAGGAGGATGTCGCCATCAACTCGGCGATCGGCGACAATGGGCTGCAGCTGATCGAGGCGGCGGCGGAGGTCCGGTCTTCCGGCCCCGTCAACGTGCTGACCCACTGCAACGCCGGCTGGCTGGGCACGGTGGACTGGGGCACCGCGCTCAGCCCGATCTACAAGGCGCACGACCGGGGCATCGACGTTCATGTCTGGGTCGATGAGACCCGGCCCCGCAACCAGGGGGCATCGCTGACGGCCTGGGAACTGGGCGCGCACGGTGTTCCGTCGACGGTCATCGTCGACAATGCCGGGGGGCACCTGATGCAGCATGGTCAGGTGGATCTCTGCATCGTTGGCACGGACCGCACGACCCGGACCGGCGATGTCTGCAACAAGATCGGTACCTACCTGAAGGCGCTGGCGGCACATGACAATGGGGTGCCGTTTCATGTCGCCCTGCCGGGACCGACCATCGACTGGAAGGTGCGCGACGGCGTGCGCGAGATCCCGATAGAGGCGCGCGGGGCGGAGGAAGTCGGTCGCGTCACCGGTCGACTGCCGGACGGCACGATCACGGAGGTCGAGATCCTGCCCGTCGGGGCGGGTGCGGCCAATCCGGCCTTCGACGTCACGCCTGCGCGCCTGATCACCGGCCTGATCACGGAGCGCGGCCTGTGTCCGGCGACGGAAGCGGGGCTGCTGTCGCTCTATCCGGAGATGCAGGATGACGGGTGACGGTCGGCAGACGGATGCACGGACGGACCTGCTTGCCGCGGCGCAGGCCATGTTCGCGGTACGGCTCTCGCCCGGTACGTCCGGCAACCTGAGCATTCGCGACGGGAAGGGATTCTGGATCACGCCTTCCGGCGTTCCCTACGACCGGCTGGACGCGACGATGATGGTCTTCATGGACATGAAGGGGAAGTGGTCCGGGGCACTGAAACCCTCCAGCGAGTGGCGCTTTCATCTGGACGTCTACAGGGCGCGACCGGACGCCGGTGGCATCTGCCATACCCATTCGCTGCATGCCACGGCGCTGGCCTGCCGGGGGGAAGGCATCCCGGCGTTTCACTACATGGTCGCTGCCGCAGGGGGGGCGGACATTCGCTGCGCCCCCTATCGGACCTTCGGCACGCAGGACCTGTCGGATGTGGCGCTGGCTGCCCTGAAGGACCGGCGGCCTGCCTGCTGGCCAACCACGGGGTGATCGCGCTGGGTCCGACCGTCGGGAAGGCCTTCGGTCTGGCGCAGGAAGTCGAGGTGCTGGCGCAGCAATATATCCTGTCGCGCCAGATCGGTGGCCCGGCCATCCTCTCCGCGAGGGAGATGGAAACGGTGCTGGAGCGGTTCCGGACCTACGGCCAGCAACCCGCCGGGGCGTAACAGCCTTCAGGCCTGCGGGTTGACCAGGATGATGCCTTCCGCCTCGTGATCCTTCACGTCGATGTTGACGGCATTGCCGACAACGCGGGCGCGCCCCTCCGCCACCAGGCGCACCGCGAGGGGGTAGATCCGGTGTTCCACCTGCAGTACCCGCGTGGCGAGACGGTCCGGTGTGTCGCTGGAAATGACCGGCACGACACCCTGGACGATGATCGGCCCCTCATCCATCTCCGCCCTGACGAAATGCACCGTGCAGCCGGTGAACTTCACGCCGTAGTCCAGCACCCGCTCATGCGTGTTCAGGCCCTTGAATGCAGGCAGCAGGGAGGGGTGGATGTTGATGATCCGATCACGCCAGTGATCGACGAAGCCCTTGGTCAGCAGCCGCATGAAACCGGCCAGGCAGACCAGGCGAACCTGATGTGCCTCCAGCGCCTCGGTCAGGGCACTCTCGAACGCAGCGCGACCGTCATGCGCCTTGTGGTCGATGACACAGGTCTCGATTCCTGCCTCCGCAGCCCGTTGCAGTCCCTGAACGTCGGCGATGTTGGAGATCACGACCGTGATTTCTGCCGGGAAGTCCGGATCCGCCGTCGCGTCGATCAGGGCCTGCAGGTTGCTGCCGCGACCGGAGATCAGGACACCGAGCTTCAGACGTGCCAACGATCAAGCCCTGCAATCTCGACACCTTCACCCGACACGACCACGCCGATGTCACGCACCTGCTCGCCCTTGTAGGTCAGGAAGGCGATCAGCTTGTCGGCCTCCGCCGCCGGGACGACAGCGACCATGCCGATGCCGCAGTTGAAGGTGCGGGCCATCTCCGCCGGGGCCACGCCGCCCTCCCGCATCAGCCAGCCGAAGACCGGCGGCAGTTTCCAGCAGTCGGTGTCCAGCCGGACGCCCAGGTCCTTAGGCAGCACGCGCGGGATATTCTCCGTCAGCCCGCCGCCGGTAATGTGCGCCAGCGCGGTGATGCCGCCCAGCCGGATCGCGGCCAGCAGGTTCTTCACGTAGATGCGGGTTGGCGTCAGCAGGCTCTCGCCGAGTGCGATGTCCGGGTCATAGGGGGCCGGTGCCGCCAGATCGGCGCCGCTGCGCTCCACGATCCGGCGCACCAGCGAGAAACCGTTGGAATGGATGCCGGACGAAGCAATGCCCAGAATGCGGTCGCCGGGCTGAATGGCGTCCGTGCGGGGCAGCAGGCCGTCGCGCTCCACCGCGCCGACGCTGAATCCGGCCAGGTCATACTCGCCCGGCCGATAGAGTCCCGGCATCTCCGCCGTCTCGCCGCCGATCAGGGCACAGCCGGACAGGCGGCAGCCTTCCGCGATGCCGGCCACCACGTCGGCGGCCTGATCCACGGAAAGCGCCCCGGTGGCAAAGTAGTCGAGGAAGAAAAGTGGTTCCGCGCCCTGCACGATCAGGTCGTTGACACACATGGCGACCAGGTCCTGCCCTACCGTGTCATGACGTCCCACATCGCCCGCCAGGGTCAGCTTGGTGCCGACACCGTCCGTCGCGGCAACCAGCAGCGGATCGCTGTAGCCTGCGGCCTTCGGGTCGAACAGGCCGCCAAAGCCGCCGATGCCCCCAATGGAACCGGGGCGGTTGGTGGAGGCAGTATCGGCCTTGATCCGGTCGACCAGTGCGTTGCCGGCATCGACATCGACGCCCGCATCGCGGTATGTGAGCCCGTTCGTGATGACGCCCTCCGCCCGCTCGGCTAAAGTGAGGGCAGACGATGCCGCCAACGGAGTCCGATTGCAATGCCTGGCCACGTCTTGCGCCATCTGTCGCGCCTGTCGCTTTTGCGACGGGGCATGATGCCTGCCCTGTTTCTCGTGATCCTGCTCGGCGCGGTCGGGGCGCAGCAGGCGCGGGCGGCTGTCGATGACCTGTACACGGTGTCGGGGATTCCCGTGGACGTGGTGTCGGAGAGTGCAGATCTGGCCAAGCAGCAGGCCGTCGCAAGCGCCCGACAGCAGGCCGCGGTCACCCTGATGCAGCGCCTGACACGGAAAGCCGACTGGTCCCGGCTGCCGGTCCCCGATGAAGGAACCCTGTCCGGCATGGTTGCGTCCTTCCGGGTGGCGAACGAGAAGACAGCCCCCGACCGCTATATCGCGGACCTGACCTTCAGTTTTCAGCCTGACGTGGTGCGGGGACTGCTGAACAGTGCCGGGATTCCGTTCACGGAGACCCGTTCCCTGCCCGCCGTCATCCTGCCGGTGCTGCGCACCGGGGGCGACATGGCGCTCTGGGCAGACCCGAATCCGTGGCTGGCGGCCTGGGCGCGTTTCGACGGTCGTGACCGGCTGGTGCCGATCATTGCGCCATTCGGCGACGTCGATGACGTGCTGGCGATCTCTGCCGAGCAGGCGGTGACCGGACAGCCGGGACCGCTGGATGCCATGGCC
>CAXBNO010000198.1:0-6361 GCA_963976775.1 uncultured Kordiimonadales bacterium | reverse complement strand
CCCGCCGCGACAATATCGTCGAAGCTGTGCATCCCGGGGCTCTTCTCGGTGCCCATGCGGATGACGCTGCGCAGGGCAGGCAGCTTCTCCGACTTCAGTTCACCCGGCGCGCAATTCTCGATCTCCGGCGCCAGGGTGCGGATCATCTCCAGATAGTCGGAGGTCTTGAAGGTCGCGGCGGAGACCAGCGCCAGGCAGCCGACCTTGTTCAGCGCGTATTCCAGTTCCGACAGGCGATAGGCGGGATTGATGTTGACCATCACCAGCCCCAGCCGGGCGGTCGCGAACTGGGTCAGCAGCCATTCGGCACGGTTCGGCGACCAGATGCCGATGCGATCCCCCTTCTTCAGTCCAAGGCCCGCCAGACCCTGGGCCAGCGCATCGACCTCGGCGGCCAGGTCGGACCAGGACCAGCGGATGTCCTGCTCCAGAAAGATGGCGGCATCGCGGTCGCCACAGCGCGTGGCGGTTTCCGCGAACACGTCGGGAATGGTCCGGTGCCAGAGCGGCACGGAGGTGTCGCCGACAACATGGGAGACACCGCCACGCGGCGTTGCATCATGGCCCTGGCCCTTGACGGGACTCTGTTCGTTCATGGGGCTGTTTCCTCCACCAGATGGTTCCCGCCGATCATCCGCCCCGGTACGGTCGAGTCAAGGTGGCGCGGTCGCCGAGGCGTGACTTGTCAAACTGCCTCCATCTGGCCACATGATGCGGATACGAACTCGACCGCCCTGTACCGCATACGGAGAGATCGCTTGTCCCGCGTACCGCTGCCCACGCCTGCCCGTCTGCCCCTTCTTGCCCTTCTGCTGATGCCGCTCTTGCTGATCTGGCCCATGGATCGTGCGTCCGCCGGGCTGTTCAATGCCGAAACCTTTAGTCTCGACAATGGCATGGAGGTCGTGGTGATACCTGACCACCGCGCGCCGGTCGTGGTCCACATGGTCTGGTACAGGCTGGGGTCGGCGGATGAACCGGTGGGCCGTTCCGGCGTCGCACACTTCCTGGAGCATCTGCTGTTCAAGGGGACGGACAAGATCGCACCGGGCGATTTCTCGAAGATCGTCGCCGCCAATGGCGGGCGCGACAACGCCTTCACCTCGCTGGATTATACGGGCTACTTCCAGACGATTGCCCGCGACCGGCTGGAACTCGTCATGGAGATGGAGGCTGACCGGATGGTCAACCTCCGCCTGGACGAGAATGATGTGGTGACGGAGCGTGACGTGGTGCTGGAGGAACGGCGCCAGCGCACCGACTCCACACCCCAGGGACAGTTCGGCGAGCAGGCGCGCGCTGCGCTGTTCCTGCAGCATCCCTATGGCCGACCGGTGATCGGCTGGCAGGAGGAGATCGAGAAGCTCAGCCTCGAAGATGCCATGGCGTTCTACAAGCGCTACTACGCGCCCAACAACGCCATCCTGATCGTGGCCGGCGACATCACCGCCGACGAGTTGAAGCCGCTGGCGGAGAAACATTACGGCGTCCTTCCCGCCAATCCGAACACGGTGGTCGAGCCCCTGCCGCTGGAGCCGCCGCACCGCGCCGCGCGACGGGTGCTGCACAGCGACCCGCGTGTCGCAGTGACATCCTGGCAGCGCCAGTACCTGGCTGACAGCATCGGTTGGGGTGAGTCGTCGCGCAGCGCGCCGCTGAACTTCCTCGCGGAGATCCTGGGCGGTGGCAGCACCAGTCGCCTTTACCGCGCGCTGGTGGTGGAACAGGGCATCGCCGTCTCCGCCGGGGCCTGGTATTCCGGTGTCAGCCGGGGACCGGGCAACTTCGGCCTCTACGCGACGCCGGCGCCTGACAGCGATGCCGGCGTCGTCGAGACGGCCATGGACGCGGCGCTTGCCGAGATCATCGCCAACGGCGTGACGGAGGAGGAACTGGAGCGTGCACGCACCGGTCTGCTGGCCGATGCGATCTACGCCCGTGACAGCCTGTTCACCGGCGCGCGCATCTTCGGCAATGCCCTGACCGCGGGCGCAACGGTGGAAGATGTGGAGAGCTGGCCGGACCGTGTCCGCGCCGTGACGTCGGAGGATGTGGTCGAGGCCGCACGGGCGGTCTTCAGGATGGAACGTTCCGTTACCGCGATCCTGTCGCCGGAGGAGAAGTCATGAGCATGTCCTGGACGCCGTTCCGCAAGGCGGTCACCGCCGGTCTGAGCCTGTGTCTTGGCCTCGCTGTCCTGCAGACACCCGTGCAGGCGCAGGCCGGAGACAGTGACATCATCGAGGTGGTCAGCGAGCGGGGTGTCGTTGCCTGGCTGAAACAGGAACCCTCGATCCCGATGATCGCCGTCTCCGCGATGTGGCGCGACGGCGGGTCCGTCTCCGATCCGGCGGCGCTGACCGGACGCGCCAACCTGGTTTCCGGACTGCTGGACGAGGGGGCGGGTGACCTCGACTCCCAGGCGTTCCAGCAGCGGCTGGATGATCTGGCGGTGCGGCTGAGCTTCGAAGCCGGAAGGGACAGTTTCTCCCTGTCGCTGCAGACCCTGACAGCCAATGCGACCGAGGCATTTCGGCTGGCCGGGCAGGCCCTGACATCGCCGCGGTTCGACGATGAACCGGTGGAGCGTATCCGCCGCCAGGTCCTGACCGGCATCGCCCGTTCGGCGCAGGACCCGAACAGCATCGCCGGGCGGCTGTTTTCATCACTCGCCTATGGTGATGACCCCTACGGTCGTCCTGTCGAGGGGACACTTGAAACGGTTGCGGCCATCGGTCCGGATGATCTGCGGGATTTCGTGGCGCAGCGGCTGGCACGCAACAACCTGATCGTCGGGGTCGTCGGTGATGTTTCACCGGAGGCGCTGAAGGGACTGCTGGATGCGGCCTTCGGTGGCCTGCCGGAGCGCGCCGTGCCGCTTGGACTGGGTGATGTTTCAATGCAGCCGGAGCGCGGTCTGACGGTGTCGGATTTCCCGACGTCGCAGACGTCCTTCATCTTCGGCCTGCCGGGCCTGAAACGCGATGACCCGGACTATGATGCCGCCCGCGTCATGAACCACATGCTGGGCGGCGGCGGTTTCACCAGCCTGCTGACGGAAGAGGTGCGGGAGAAGCGCGGCCTGACCTATGGCATCTACAGCTATCTCCGGCCGAGTGATCGCGATGGCCTCTGGCTCGGCGGGCTCTCGACCAGCAACGACAGGGCTGCCGAGGCCTGGCAGGTGCTGCGCCAGACCATCCGGGATTATGCGGAGACCGGGCCGGATGCTGAGCGGCTGGCGAACGCCAAGGCCAACATGAACGGGGCCTTCCCGCTGCGCCTGACCTCCAACAAGGGGATCGCGGGACTGCTGGTGGCGCTGCAGCGCTATGACCTGGGCAAGGATTACGTGGCCCGCCGTCCGGAACTGATCAATGCGGTCACGATCGACGACGTGAAACGTGTCGCCCGCCGCATCCTTGACCTCGATGGCATGCTCGCCGTCGCGGTCGGGCAGCCCGTGGGTCTCACCACGGGCCAGTAGGCAAGGGCTGTGCCGGCGCTTGATCCCGCGCTGGCACAGCACCTTCAGTTTATCGCAACATCCCGCCTCACGGACCGGCGATCATCCCGCCATCGACCGGCAGCGCCACGCCGGTGACATAGGACGCGCGATCCGACAGCAGCCAGCAGGCTGCCTGGGCAATCTCCACCGGCTGCCCCAGCCGTTTCATCGCCGTCGAGGCCGAGAGGGCATCACCTGCACGGGGATGGTTGCTGGCCAGTGAATTCAGCATCCGGGTCTCGATGGGGCCGGGGCAGACGCAATTGATGCGGATGCCCTTGCGCGCATACTCCATTGCGGCGCTCGCCGTCAGCCCGACGACCCCATGCTTGGAGGCCACATAGGCAGGCATGTACTGCGCACCCGCCAGCCCGGCGATGGATGCCGTGTTGACGATGGAACCAGGCGTCCCAGCCTTCAGCATCGCCTGGATCTCGGCCCGCATGCACAGGAAGACACCCGTCTGGTTGACCGAGACAACGCGGTTGAAATTGTCCAGCGATGACTCGGCGGTCTTGGCCCAGTCCCCTTCGATGCCGGCGTTGTTATAGGCACCGTCGAGGCCGCCGAAGGCTGCGATGGTGTCAGCAACCAGTCCCTCGACATCCGACTCGCTGGTCACGTCGGTGACCCGCATCTGCCCGCTGCCACCGGCGGCATTCATGGTCTCCAGCGTCTCCTCAAGCCCGGCCTGATTGACGTCGGCGATCATGACCTTCGCGCCTTCAGCCGCGGCCAGAACCGCCGCAGCCTGGCCGATTCCGCCCCCCGCGCCCGTGATGAGTATCCGTTTTCCCTGTAGCATGGCATTCCTCCCCTGATCGCCAATTCCACATGATTGCAAGCCAGCGTATCATCTGTCAGGTTGAGGTGAAGACCTAATATGGGGAGGGCGATGTGCGTGGATTGAAGGACAGGGTGATCATTCTGACCGGCGGAGCCGGTGGCATTGGTCGTGCGACCGCCGGACGGTTGGCGGAGGAGGGCGCGAAGGTCGCCATTCTGGACCTGAACGGCGAGGGTGCCGCAACGGCAGCGGCGGAGATCGGCAATGGTGCCCTGGGCATCGGGCTGGACATTGCCGACCAGCAGGCCGTCATTGCCGCAGTCGACAGGGTGGAGGCCGAACTCGGCCCCGTGACCGGGCTGGTGAACAACGCCGGCTGGGACAAGATGGTGCCGTTCCTGAAGAGCGATGCCGAACTCTGGAAGCGCATCGTCGATGTGAATCTGTTCGGCCCCGTCAACGTCACCCATGCCGTGCTGACTAAGATGGCGGAACGCGGGGAAGGGCGGATCGTCTCCGTTGCTTCCGACGCCGGGCGGGTCGGATCCACGGGCGAGGCGGTCTATTCCTACTGCAAGGGCGGTGTCATCGCCTTCATGAAGACGCTGGCGCGTGAACACGCCCGGCAGGGCATCACCTGCAACTCGGTCTGTCCCGGTCCGACCGATACGGCCCTGCTGCGGGACTTCGATCCGGAGGGCAAGATCGTCGCGGCGCTGGAGCGGGCCATCCCCTTGCGCAGGGTGGGGCAGCCGGAGGACTATCCGGGCATGATCGCGTTCCTGCTGTCGGACGACGCGGCCTTCATCACCGGTCAGGTGATCAGCGTCAGCGGCGGCCTGAGCATGAGCGGCTGACACAGCAACGCCCGCCAGATCCGAGAACATGTGAGGAAACCAGTTTCATGGCTTACGAAGACATACTGTACGAGGTCGAGGACCATACCGCGACCATCACCATCAACCGGCCGGAGGTCTACAATGCCTTCCGCTACAACACGGTGGTGGAACTGATCGATGCGCTGATGACTGCCGGGTATGATCCCGACATCGGCGCCATCGTGCTGACCGGTGCGGGGCAGAAGGCATTCTGCACCGGCGGCGACCAGAAGAACCATGACGGGCAGTACCAGGGCGGTATCCGTCGCACCGTCGGCATGCCGGTCGAGGAACTGCACACCGCGCTGCGCGACGTGGCAAAGCCGGTGATCGCCAAGGTGCGCGGCTATGCCATCGGCGGCGGCAACGTGCTGGCAACGCTCTGCGACATGACGATTGCTGCTGACACCGCGATCTTCGGCCAGGTGGGCCCAAAGATGGGTTCCGTCGATCCGGGCTTCGGCACGGCGCTGCTCGCCCGCTCCGTGGGTGAGAAGAAGGCGCGCGAGATCTGGTACATGTGCCGTCGCTATCCGGCGGCAGAGGCAGAGGCCATGGGGCTGGTCAACAAGGTCGTCCCGGAACCGGACCTGGATGCGGAGGTACGGGCCTGGTGTGACGAGTTGAACGAGCGCAGCCCCACCGCCATCGCGCTGGCCAAGAAGTCGTTCAATGCCGATACTGAACTCATACGCGGCATCTCCGGCATGGCGTTCCAGGCCCTGAAACTCTACTACGACACGGATGAATCGAAGGAGGGTGTGAACGCCCTGGCCGAGAAACGGAAGCCCGATTTCCGCAAGCACTACAAGCGGTAAGCCGTCACGATCCGTCGCCGTCGGCAAACATGCCGATGGCGGCGAAACCGCCGAACACAGGTAGCAGCCGGTGGGCATTGCCCCGTTCGATGCCCCCCATTGCCAGCACTACCAGGTCTGTGGCCACAGCCAGCGCCGCCGCCCGGTAGAGGCCCAGCACCCGGCCCCCCGGATGGCTGGCCGTTGGAAAGACCGGCGAA
This sequence comes from uncultured Kordiimonadales bacterium, assembly GCA_963976775.1. GTDB lineage: Bacteria > Pseudomonadota > Alphaproteobacteria > Minwuiales > Minwuiaceae > Minwuia. The sequence goes on along the minus strand of CAXBNO010000198.1, from coordinate 170 downwards.
AGCAGTGCGAAGTCTACGCCCGCCCTTTCCGCCCGACGCAGGGCGGCGAGGGAATGACATGCGGCGCTCATCAGCCGAGCGGGATTTGCCCGTCGCCAGTGGCGGACGGCCTGCGTTCCGATCATGCGTTCCGGTACATGCAGTCCGTCGGCATCCAGTGCCTCCGCCAG
>CAXBNO010000197.1:0-6368 GCA_963976775.1 uncultured Kordiimonadales bacterium | reverse complement strand
CGTGACCTGCAGGACCGCTACAACCTCGCCTATCTGTTCATCTCCCATGACCTGAAGGTCGTGCGTGCCCTGTCCGACGAGGTGGTGGTGATGAAGGACGGCAAGGTCGTGGAGCGCGGCCCGGCCCAGCGCATCTTCGACAGCCCGGAGCAGGTCTATACGAAGGCCCTGCTCGCCGCCGCCTTCGAACACCGCATGATCGGCGACGGATAGCGGTCCTATCGTCCGAACAGCATCCGCTTCAGCTTGCCGAACAGGGAATTCTGTCGCCTGGAGAGCCGTTCGATCGTCTCGAAGCCCGTTTCGACGACCGTCTCTGTATTGAACTGGGCCTCCTTGACCTCGGCATTCTCAGGAAACCTCTCGCGCAACACTTCGAGGTCGCGAAGCCAGATCCGTGCAAGTTGCTCCCCGTATGTGAGGAAGGAGAGCCCGAGCATCTGCAGGGCCATGGCGAGCGCGGGCGCGTTCTTCCCGGATACGCTTTCCGCGTCCCCGATCTGTTCCTTCAGCCGTTCGAATGTTGCCACAGCCTGCGCCGGATCATCCGATTTCGTCTCGGCCTCGATACGGAAACCGACCAACTTGTACCAGTGGCCCTCCAACGCCTCGTCGTCGGGGAATTCCCTGTGCAGCTTGCCGAGCTCGTCATCCAGTTGCGCGGCGGTCCCGGGTGAATAGTCGCCCACATGACGCACCATCAACATGGCCGACAGCGCCGCGACCGTGCGCCACCTGGGCTGCTCCGGTACCCGGCGACTCATCTCCAGTGCCGCCATGCACAGCATTGCCGCCAGATCAACGTCAACGGCCACCACGTTGTGCATGATCTGGAAGCAGTCGTCTGGTGTCCGGGTGTCCTCCGGGTCGGGCTGCTCCGTTCCCTGCAGGTAGTCGTTGATGTGCAGAATGAATTCCCTGGCAGTTACGACGTGTTCGTCTGCTTCTGCTTCTTCATCTGACATGGACACACCTTTCCCTTTCAACTCAAGACACAATCTGTGGTTTATGAAATTTCCTTCATGCATCTTTTCAGGTTTGGCTGACAGGCGCAATGGCTTGACCGGCCATGACGCTGAAGCCACAACGGGTCGCAGCCTTGGAGGACCGAGTGATGACGACCCTGCTGTTCTATTCCGATTCCGATGACATCGGATCCCGTGTCGACTGGTGGCGTGACACGGTGGCGGAGCACATGCCGGAACTGGAGTTCCGGGCTTGGCCGGATGCCGGTGACCTGGCGCAGATCGACTACGCGCTGGTCTGGAAGCCAGAGCCGGGTCTGCTGGCCAGCCTGCCGAACCTGAAGGCGATCCTGTCGCTGGGAGCTGGTGTGGATCACATCTTCGCCGATCCCCAGTTGCCACAGGGGGTGCCGATCAGCCGGGTAGTGAACGGGAACATGGCGCTGCGGATGCGGGAGTGGGTGTTGCTGCACGTGCTGTCGCACCACCGTCGGCAGCGGGAATACAACCAGTTGCAGCGCGCACGGGTCTGGCGCGATCTGGAACAGCCGCACGCGGGCGAGCGCTGTGTCGGGGTGATGGGGCTGGGGGAACTCGGCGGTGATTCCGCGCGGCATCTGGCCGCCATCGGTTTCGACGTGATCGGCTGGTCGCGCAGCCCGCGCGAGGTGCCCGGCGTCCGCGCGTTCCATGGTCGGGAGGGGCTGAAGGCGTTCCTGGCGGAGACCGATATCCTGGTCTCCGTCCTGCCGCTGACGCCCGAGACCACCGACATGATCAATGTCGACTTCCTGTCCCGGCTGCCGCGCGGTGCGTCCTTCATCAATGCGGGACGCGGACAACAGGTGGTGGAGGCCGATCTGCTTGCCGCGCTGGACAGCGGGCACATATCCGAGGCGACGCTGGATGTGTTCCAGACGGAACCGCTGCCGGTCACCGATCCGCTCTGGACCCATCCTCGGGTCACCGTGACCCCGCACATCGCCGCCTTCACCGACCCGCGCGCGCTGGTGCGGCAGGTGGTGGAGGACATTCGCCGCGTGGAGCGTGGCGCCGAGGTTACCAACCCGGTCGATCCGGCCCGGGGGTACTGAGGCGTGGCTGATCTCAGCATCCGGCGTGCGACACCCGCCGATGCCGAGGCGCTGGTGATCATGGCCAACGACTTCGATGCGGAGGACATGGGTGCGGAGACGCTGCGCCCTTTCACCGTTGCCAATGTCAGCCGTGACATGATCGGGCCGGACGCGACCCTGACAACCAATGTGGCGGTGGTCGGTGACCGGCTGGCAGGTTTCACCAACCACCTTCCGGCCTATCGCTTCGAATCAGCCGAACCGGCGATCTGGCTGGAGAGCCTCTATGTGGCCCCGGATTTCCGGCGCGCAGGCGTCGCCCGTGCCCTGATGGCCGCTGTCGCGGCAGACGCCATTGCCCGCGACGTGGCGGCAATCTACTGGGGCGTGCGCATGGTCAACGACGGCGGCAAGGGCTTCTACCGTTCCATCGATGCACAGAGCGAGAAGGCAGAGATACTGGCTCTCTTCCGCGATCAGATCGCCGCACTGACGGCCTGAACCAGGATCAGAACTTCACCCGGCAGGGCGCGACCGGCAGGCCAGCGACGCCGATCTCCGTGCGGAAGATCGTGCCGCTCTTGTCATCCGGTCCGCCGACGGAGCCGGTCACGACATACAGATCCTTCAGACCCTCTCCGCCAAAGGCAACGCTTGTCACCATGGGCAGGGGGCAGGGCAGGCTCTCACGCAGGGTGCCGCTCGGTTCGTAGACATCGACGCGCCCGCCGTGGGCAACGGCAACGACCACCGCCCCGTCCTCCGCCACGCACAGCCCGTCCGGGTGACCATCGTCATAGCTGGCAAAGGTCTGCCAGTCACCGACCTGCCCGTCGTCCACGTCATAGACACGAACGATGTTGGCACGTGCGTCGGAGTGATAGAGCTTGCGGCCATCGGGGCTGAAACCCATGCCGTTGGTCAGCAGGATACCGTCCGAAACCGTCCTGACCTTGCCGTCGAGATCGATGACATGCAGGTGTCCGGGCTTCTCGGGCTGATCGGAGAAGACCACATATCCAAGGGAGCCGACATAGAGCCGTCCCGCTGCGTCGGTGGTGAAGTCGTTGAAGCCGATGGCTGAGTCCGTCACGTCCTTGTCGAGCAGGACCACGGACCGGTCGTCGCCCTGGCCCTTGAAACAGATGTTGCGTCCACCGACGACGATGCCGCCGTCCGCATGTTCCACCATGCCACCGATACCCTTGCGGTGTTCGATGACGGTGGAGACCCGGCCTGTGTCATCCAGCGCGAAGACGCCACCATTCTGCACATCGCTGAACAGCAGTCCCCGTCCGTCGATCCACAGGGGTCCTTCGATCAGACCATAGCCGGTAACGATCTTTTCCATCGGAACGTCCTCCCTGGCCAGAGCATGAAACCTTGCGCAAGACAGTGCAAGCAGGGGTGGGGCGGGTCAGGTCCGCATCGCCATCAGGTCACCCGGTGGATTCATCTGACCGAGCCGTATCGATGCCAGTGTGTCCGGTTCCGGATTGACAACATACCAACTGGTTGGTATGTGACTACAAGAGGTATGCTGATGACCGCAGAAGTGAAACCCGCAGTACGGCCAAACGCGCGAACGCGCCTGCTGGACGTCGCCATGGACGTGATCCGCAGGCAGGGATTTGCGGCGACGACTGTCGATGATCTCTGTCGCGCTGCCGGTGTCACGAAGGGTGCCTTCTTCCACCATTTCGCCAGCAAGGAAGATCTGGGCGTGGCCGCGGCGGATCACTGGTCGGAAACCACATCCGCCCTGTTCGCAGGCGCCCCCTACAATTGCCATTCGGATCCGCTGGACCGCGTGCTGGGCTATCTCGACTTCCGACGGGAGCTGATCGCAGGAGAGGTCGCGGCATTCACCTGCCTGGTCGGCACGATGGCGCAGGAAGTCCATGAGAGCAGTCCTGCGATCAGGGGGGCCTGTCGGGCCAGCATCTTCGGCCATTCACGCGTCGTCGAGGCCGACATCGCGGCGGCGATGGAACGGCATGGCGCGATACCGGGCTGGACTGCTGCCAGCCTGGCGCTGCATTTCCAGGCTGTCCTGCAGGGCGCATTCATTCTCGCCAAGGCAGACAACGACCCGGAGGTCGTGCGGCAGAGTCTGGATCATCTGCGCCGCTACGTGACGCTGTTGTTTGGCTGCCACGGTCAGAAAGGAAACTGAACCATGACCATCACTCTGGCTGAAACCGCGCGACCGGGGCTGGACCTGTCGCTTTCGCTCGACCTGCAGGCGTCGAGGGCCAACCTCTGGCGCTGCTGGACGGAGGGGGCGTTGCTGCGGCGCTGGTTTGCGCCGGAACCCTGGTCGGTGCCAGTCGCGGAACTCGACGTGCGCCCCGGTGGCACGATGCGGGTCACCATGCGCGGCCCCGATGGGGAAGAGAACGCCGGTTCCTCGGTCTATCTGGAGGTGGTGCCGGAGCAACGGCTGGTCTGGACCATGGCCTTCAGTGAGGCGTGGATCCCCTCCGACACCCCGTTCATGGTGGCCATCATCGCGTTCGGTGATCTGCCTGACGGTGGTACCCGCTATGAGGCTCTGGTGCGCCACTGGACCGGGGAAGCCTGCGAACAGCACCGCGAAATGGGCTTCGAGGCGGGCTGGACAAAGTGCGCCCGGCAACTGGAGGCACTGGCGCAGTCTCTTGAACAATAATCGAACCCTACCGGATCACTGAGGAGGATTTCTGATGGCCTATGTCGATGGATTTGTTGCCGCTGTGCCAACAGCCAACAAGGAGAAGTTCCTGGCCCACGCGAAGATCGCGGCGGAGGTGTTCAGGGAAGCGGGCGCGCTGAAGGTGGTGGAGTGCTGGGGCGACGATGTGCCGGCAGGCGAAGTCACCTCCTTTCCCATGGCGGTGAAGTGCGGCGCGGACGAGACGGTCTGTTTCTCATGGATCACCTGGCCTTCGCGGGAAGCGCGGAATGCGGGAATGGCGAAGGCGATGGAGGATACGCGTCTCTCGCCGGAGACCAATCCGATGCCGCTGGACGGAAAGCGTGCCATTTTCGAGGTGATCCTGGACGTCTAGGTGACGGTCCGACCATGCCTGCCCGGTATCCGGCCAGGCTGACCCTTGCGCTGCCCCCGTGACAGACCATTCCGGTTTGGCTATTGGGAGCTTCTCAAGGGGAGGGACCGATGAACGAACTGGACTTCAAGGGACGCCGTGTGCTGATCACGGGGGGCACCAACGGCATGGGCAATGCGATGGCGCATGCCTTCCGCGCGGGGGGTGCCGCCGTCACGGTAACAGGCACGAAACCCGCTGAATCCTACGACACCGATCTGCACGGCCTGGATGTGCGCCAGTTCGATGCCGGTGATCCGGACCAGGTGGCGCGGCTGGTGGATTCGATCGAGAAACTGGACGTGCTGATCAACAATGGCGGCATGGTGCTCTATCGCGGCAAGGAATTCGAGGCAGAAGGCTTCCAGCGCGTGCTGGACGTCAACCTGACCGGCGTGATGGGACTCTGCACCGGCTTCCGGCCGAAACTGGCGCTGCGCAAGGGCTGTATCATCAATGTCTCGTCACTGGCGGCCTTCAGTGCCGTGCGGGGCAATCCGGCCTATGGCGCATCGAAGGCCGGGCTGGTCAGCCTGACGAAGACCCTTGCCGTGGCCTGGGCGCGGGACGGAATCCGGGTCAACGGCATCGCGCCAGGCTTCGTCAAGACCAACATCACCCAGGTCAGCCAGGACAGTGACCAGATCTCCGACGCCATCGTGCAGAAGACCCCGCTGGGCCGCTGGGGCGAGCCACAGGACATGGTTGGCCCGGCCCTGTTCCTCGCCTCATCGCAACTGTCCGGTTTCATGACCGGCCAGACGCTGACGGCAGATGGCGGCTACAGCCTGCAGGTCTGACGCGATACTTTCGTCTCAACCGATCTTCAGTTCGACTGGTTGTCCGTGGGGCGTGCTGCGGTAGGCGCGGACCCAGTCCTGCGCGCGCAGGTCCAGTGCTTCCGGCGTGGCGAGTGCCCTTGTCGTCACCAGGGATTCCAGTGCCGCCAGCCAGTGCCGGTAGTAGGTATTGCCGAGGTCGGGATCACCTGCCGCCTGCGCCGTCCTGATCTGCTGGCTCAGCGCCGTCGCCCATTCGTCCCAGGTGAAGTGGCCGGCGGCATGCAGTTCCAGCGTGATGGCGAAGGCGCTGGCTTCCCAGGGTTCGCGGAAGACAGGTCCTTCCGCATCGCGGGGCAGGTCGGGCAGGGCCTCCAGCGCGGGCAAGGGGTCTGGCGTGGTGGCGGTGGTCATGGCGCTTCCAGATAGGGTTCCCAGAGATCGACCATCACCGAGTCC
>CAXBNO010000196.1:0-6373 GCA_963976775.1 uncultured Kordiimonadales bacterium | reverse complement strand
GCGGCCGATCTGATCTGAGAAGACACCGGCAATGATGCCGATGGCGACCGCCAGACCGTTGATGATCGACATGTAGAAGCCGGCACCGACGAGATCGATGCCGAGGGCGTCCTGAATGCCGCCGATCATCGGCGGGGCCTTGCCGACCTGCATGCCGCAGACGATTCCGGCACCGATGGCCACCCATGTGACGCCCCAGCGGGTCCTCGGTATTGTGTCGGTCATGTCCTGGCTCATGCGCCCGAGCATAGAGGTGAAGACCGTCCTGCGCCCTGCGGATTTTCGGCAACACAGCGTCGCATTGCATGCGACCGGGTTGCGTCGGTTCCGCACCAGCGGAAATGGCGGATGGGATTGAAAGCCTGCCGGTCCGGCTGGAGGCCCGGGCCGGAATCGAACCGGCGTACACGGATTTGCAGTCCGCTGCGTAACCACTCCGCCACCGCGCCGAAGCCGACAGGGCATCGGTGTATATGCGGGGCACGCCCCTGCGGTCAAGCGGCATGGCCAAACGCCGATCCGCCGCATTGCGTGGCGCAGGTGCGGGAACTATAAGCAGGAAGCTCAAGGTGCACTCAACGTTGCGGGAGAGACGGCGAAAATGGACTTCCAGGCTGCACGCAAGGCCATGGTGGATAGCCAGTTGCGACCGAACCGGCTGACCGATGATCGCATTGCCGATGCGATGCTCACCCTGCCGCGCGAGAAATTCCTGCCGAAGTCACTGGCAGGTGTTGCCTATGTCGATGAGGACATTCACCTCGGCAACGGGCGCTATGTGATGGAGCCGATGGTGCTGGCCCGCATGCTGCAGGTTGCGGGAATTGGACCGTCCGACACGGTGCTGCATGTTGGCTGTGCCACCGGCTATGCCAGCGCCGTGATGGCGATGCTGGCCGGTACGGTGGTTGCGCTCGAATCCGACCCGGATCTCGCGGCCATGGCTACCGAGCTTCTGGCTGAACTGCAGATTGCCAATGCGGCGGTGGTCGAGGGGGATCTGGCAAAGGGGCTGGCGGATCAGGGACCCTATGACCTGATCCTGGTTGAGGGGGCGGTCTCCAGCGTGCCTCAGGCGCTTGTGGACCAGATTGCGGACGGCGGGCGGCTGCTGGCCATCGTTCGCGGCAACGGTGTCGGGGTGGTCACGCTCTATCGCCGGGAGAACGGGGTGGTTGGCCATCGGGCGCTGTTCGATGCCGCGACACCGGTGCTGCCGGGGTTCGAAGCCCGCAAGGCCTTCGTGTTTTGAGTTCTGGGACCGACCTGCCACTGGAAGTCACACCGTCTGAAGCGCGCGCGCTGGCGGCGGATTCCAATGCCTTGATCGTGGATGTGCGTGAAAAGTGGGAATGGGATGTTTGCAGGATCGCGGGCGCTCACCATATCCCGTTGCGGGACCTGCCCCAGCGGCGGGATGAGATACCTGCGGACCGGCCGGTGATCTTCAACTGCCACCACGGCATGCGCAGCATGCAAGCAGTGTCGTGGCTTCGGCAGCAGGGTTATGACAACGTGACGAACCTTCATGGAGGCATCGACCTATGGTCGCAGGAAATCGACAGTTCGGTCGCACGCTATTGACCGGTTCGGCGTTCGCGGCGCTGGCTTCCGGGCTGACCGCCATGGCCTTGCTCACTGCGGTCCCGGCCCAGGCCGAGACCCTGCGCGATGCCCTGAATGCCGCATACACGACCAATCCGACCCTGCGGGCAGAACGCGCGAACCTGCGCGCCAATGACGAGAACGTCTCCCAGGCCGTGGCAGGCTGGCACCCGACTGTCGTCGCCACCAGTGACCTCGGGGTGCAGCTGACCGACCAGGACATCGCCGGTATCAACCGTTCCGACGGCACGATCCCGGTCAACGCCAACATCCAGGTGACCCAGCCGCTCTATCAGGGGGGGCGCGTTGATGCGCAGATCGGCTCCGCCGAGGCGCTGGTCCGTGCCGGTCGGCAGAACCTGCGGGGAACGGAACAGGATGTGCTGCTGGATGTGGTCACGGCCTTTCTGGATGTGTTGCAGAACCAGGCCGTCGTGCGCCTGAACCTGAACAACGAGGAGCGGTTGCGCCGCCAGCTGGAGGCTGCACAGGACCGTTTCAGCGTTGGCGAGATCACGCGAACGGATGTGGCACAGGCGCAGGCGCGTCTTGCCCGTGCAGCAGCCGACCGGGCGCAGTCGGAGGGGAATCTGATCGCCGCGCAGGCCAACTATGCCCGCATCGTCGGCAATCAGCCGGGACAGCTGGAGCCCCCGCCGCCACTGCCCGCACTGCCCGAGGATGAGGCCGCCGCGCTGGCGACCGCATTCGCCAACAATCCGGATCTGCTGGCATCGAACGAGGTGGCGCGCTCGGCGCGATTCGACATCGAGACGGCGGAGGGGCAGTTGAACCCCAGTCTCGATTTCGAGACCACGGGTGTCCATGCCCGCGACAATAACCAGAGCGGCAACGTCACCAGCCAGGTGACATTCCAGGTGGTCGCGACCGTGCCGCTGTACCAGACCGGCGCGGTCTACAGTGCCGTGCGCCAGCAGCGTCAGGTCGAAAGCCAGCGCCGTCTGGAGGTCGAGGAAACACGTCGTGTCGTCGAACAGGGCGTGACGCAGGCATGGGAAGCCCTGACCACAGCACAGGCCCGCATCCAGGCAGGTCGCGAGGAAGTTCATGCCAACGAGATCGCGCTGGAAGGTGTGATTCAGGAGGCCCAGGTCGGGTCCCGCACCACGCTGGACGTTCTGGATGCGGAGCAGGAACTGCTCGATTCCCAGGTTGCACTGGTTCAGGCTGAGCGGGATGAATATGTGGCAGCTTTCCAGCTTCTGGACGCGGTTGGCCAACTGGATGCGAATTCACTGAGCCTTGATGTCGATGTCTATAATCCGTCCGTCAATTATCGGGCGGTGAGGGAGCGCTGGTTTGGATTTGATGCGCCCGGGCTGGACTAGCCAGTTTTTGCCTCAGGCACGCCGGGTCTTGCCGGTCTGTTAACCAAGTCTTAGCGTCGTCCCTCTAAATTCCGGATCTGGAGCAGGTCGCAAGTGGCCGCAACCAGCATGGAGCCGCAGAAAGCGGGGAACGGAACAGTCATGAGCGACGCCACAGCACAGAGTGAACCGACAATGGAGGAAATTCTCGCCTCCATTCGCCGCATCATTTCGGAAGATGATGAGGCACCTGAAGGTGCTGCGGACAATGATTCCGGGCCGGCGGAACCTGCTGAGCCGACGGTTGATGATATCCTGGCTGTCGATGACGAGCCGGAACCCGAGCCAGAACCGGAACCCGAGCCGGAGCCGGAACCTGAGCCAGAACCCGGACCGGAACGTCCGACTGCCGATGTGTTCGAACTGACACAGGTGCTGCGCGACGACGGAACCGTCATGAATCTGGACGACGACCTGTTGATGGACGATGAGCCGGAACCGGTCGTGCCGCCGCGTCAGTATGCGGCTCCTGATTCGGGCCTGCTGGCCGAGAATGTTGCTGCGAATGCAGCAGCCTCGTTTGCCGGACTGGCAAGCGCTCTCTCCGCCCAGCGTGACATCGCGGTGCCGACCCATCGCACGCTGGAGGACATCACGAAGGAACTGCTGCGGCCGATGCTGAAGCAGTGGCTGGACCAGAACCTGCCGACTGTCGTTCAGCGGATCGTGGAACGCGAGATCGCGAAGCTTTCCGCGCCTGTGGACGAGCCGAAGGAGCGCTGATCTGTCGGCTGCTGAGTCTGACTTGCGCGCGGTTGAGCATTTTTTGCGTGTCATGAGTTGCTGCTGACCTATCCTTTGCCCCGGCATTTGAACTGTCGGAGGTGAAGATGGGCCGGGTACTCAGGATGTGGCAGGTGGATGGGTTCACCGATGTGCCCTATCGCGGCAATCCATGTGCTGTGTTCTTCGATGGCGGCGACCTTTCCGACGCGCGGATGCAGCAGATCGCGCAGGAGATGAACCTCTCCGAATCCGTGTTCCTGTGCCCGCCGACAACGGCCGAGGCGGACTATCGTGCCCGCATCTTCACGCCACGCAGCGAACTGCCCTTCGCCGGACACCCGACCATCTCTGCCGCCTATTGTGTCTGGAGCAGCTTCCGGGATGCGGGCTTCGGTCCCTTGCCGAGCCTGTTGCGGCAGGAATGCGGCGCGGGGGTCGTTCCGGTGGAGATTGCCACGCAGGACGGAACACCGGTCTTCACCATGACCCAGATGCAACCGGCTTTCCGCGCCATCGATATCAGCAAGGCGGATGTGGCGGCGATGCTCGGCTGCGCTGCCGGTGACCTGCTGGATCCCGCTCTCGATGCGGCCAGCACGGGCATCTGGTGGATGTTCGCGCGCTGCCGTTCGCCAGAGGTCGTGGCCGCGCTCTCCCCCGACATGACGGCCATCTGCACCCTGTCGCAGGAGACCGGGATCACCGGGCTGGCCGCCTGGTCCGTCGGCGCGACCCTGGACGGGGTCGACATCAAGTTGCGCGGCTTCGCCCCGGCGGAGGGTGTGCCGGAAGACCCTGATTGCCCGCGATGGCATTCTCGGTGCCGCGCCCTTCAGCTATGTGGCGGAGCAGGGTGTCGAGATGGGGCGGGCGGGCAAGGTCTTCGTCAGTTGTGACGCCGCAGGGGCGGCGCCTCGGGTCGGGGGTGGTGTTGTCCGCGTGATGACGGGGGATCTGGCCATCTGACCGGAGGCCGGGCGAGGCGGCGTCGTTTGACTTGGGCGGCGACGCGCAATCGGATAGATTCCGCCGATGAACAAGCTGCACCGGAAGATTGCCGTCGCGTTGCTGTGCGCAGGTACCACGCTTTGCACGGTCCCCGCACATGCTGCGTTTCTCGAAGGGGTCGCCGCCTACAATCGCGGCGACTATGCGGCTGCGGCGGAAATCTGGCGCGAGGATGCAGCCGCCGGAGATGCTGCGGCGCAGCGGAACCTCGGCCTGCTGTACCTGAACGGTCAGGGTGTACCGAAGAACGAGGCTGCAGCGGTGGAATGGTTCAGGCGATCATCGGACCAGGGATTCCCGCGCGCCTCGGCCAATCTTGGTGAAATGTATCTGCGCGGTGTCGGCGTGCCACGTGATCCGGAACGGGCGGTGACGCTCTTCCAGCGCGCGGCGGAGGCCGGACTGGCGGAGGCACAGTACAATCTGGCCATCCTGACCGAGGCCGGCTTCGGTGTGAGGAAGGACCCGGAACTGGCGCGCCGCTGGTTCCAGCGCGCCGCGGCCGGCGGGCACGAACCCGCCCGCGAACGCCTGCGTCAGATGGCACCGCAACAGGCCGCCTCTGACGAGGCTGATGATGTTGTAGCGGTGCCGCCTGAAGACCTGACATCAACGGCGGATGACGGACCGGAGGTTCAGAGGGCCGGTGACGGTGGGCTGATCGACAGCCTGAGCGCCATGCTTTCTCCGTCAGGCTGATGCTTTCATGACAATTTAGCGGCTTCGGCGCGAAAACTTCCGCAGCGGCTACATCTGGCAATGAAGCATTGAAACCACTACATGATACTGTGGAAGGACCATGACGATTCCGCATGGTCTGACGGGACCATTTCGATCAGCATGACGAGCATGAAAGACCCTTATTCCATATTGGGCGTGACGCGGGCTGCGTCGCAGGAAGACATCAAGCGGGCCTATCGCGGACTGGCGAAGGAACTGCACCCTGATCGTCATCCGGGCGACGAAGCCGCCGCTGAACGTTTCAAGGAAGTCTCCGCAGCCTACCATCTGCTGGGTGACGCGGCGCAGCGTGCCCGGTTTGATCGCGGCGAGATCGGTGCAGACGGCGCGGAGAAGGCACCGCACGGCTACCATTATGCCAATGCCGGTGGTGCCGACGATTTCGCCCGGGGCGGCTTCGGTGGCCAGCGCGGGTTCGAGGATATCGTGGGCGATATCTTCGGTGGCTTCCGTGGCGGGCGCGGCGGACCTGCCCGTGGCCGCGACCGCAAGTACAGCCTGACCGTTGATTTTCTGGAGGCCGCGCGCGGCGGCAACCGTCGCCTGACCCTGCCCGGGGGCAAGACGCTGGATGTGCGCATTCCGGAGGGGCTTGAGGATGGCCAGCAGATCCGCCTGAAAGGCCAGGGCGACCAGCCCCAGGGCGGAACCGCAGGCGATGCGATGATCGAGGTCTCGGTGCGGTCGCATCCGCTGTTCTCGCGGGATGGGCGGGACATCAATCTGGAACTGCCGATCTCCCTGCGCGAAGCGGTGCTTGGGGCCAAGATCACCGCCCCCACGATCCATGGCGACGTGACCATCAGTATCCCGAAGGGCTCCAACTCCGGGCGTGTACTGCGCCTCAAGGGACGTGGCATCCGCAACCCGAAGGACAGCAGCGCCGGCGACCAGTACGTGAAACT
>CAXBNO010000195.1:0-6427 GCA_963976775.1 uncultured Kordiimonadales bacterium | reverse complement strand
CTTCGACTGGCCGCGTGCACCGATGCCCGTGCGGCTGGACCTGCTGCGCGTCGATGCGCTGTCGCTGGGCGATGATCTGGTGCCGGGCGGCGCCCGGTTCTCGATCAATGGTTCGGTGCGCGATGCGGGCACGGACCAGCGTGTCGCGCTGAATGTCGAACCGCTGGATCTGAAGGCGAGCTTTGCCCGTGTGGACGTGGCGCTGGACTTCGGCACGCGGCAGTCGCGGATCACCATGGCCGCCGACCTGCCAGTCCTCGCGCCATTGTCGGAGCCGCTGGGGATCACCACCGACGAGCGCCTGCATCTGAACGTGGAGGGGGGTGGCCCCTTTGGTTCCGCCGCCATTGACCTGTCGCTGACGGTGGAGCGTGTTGCCGACCTGCTGCTGGGCCTGCGCCTCAGTGCCGACCCAGCGACAGGCTGGACACTGGATGCGGATGGCGTTGCAAACCTGCTGGAGGCGGCACCTGTACCGACCGAACTGACCGGGGAGACGATCCCCTTCCGACTGGTGGCGCGCGGGGCCGATGAAACCGAGTTGCAGCTTGACCGGCTGGAGATTTCGACGGCTTCTGCCTCGCTCAGCGCCAGCGGTTCGATCGATCTTGATGCCGGGACGGTCAATCTCGGCAGCACCGTGGATGTGCATCGCCACCCGGCGCTGGATACGCTGCTGGCAGGTGCGACATTCGATGCCGCGCGGGTCGAGGTTGCGGTCAGCGGAGCATTGGACAGTCCCGACCTTTCGGTTGCGACAAACCTCCGGGAGCCCGCGTTCGGTGACATGGGTGCCGAGGGAATCAGCCTTAAGGTCACCGGTGGCCTGAAGGGCGAAGATTTCGACGGGGATGTCGCTGTCGATCTGACCGAGCCAACGCTAGGCGATCCGGGACTGAGTGCCCTGCTCGGGCGGTCACCGCGTCTGACGGCGCACGTGGTGGCAGGCGCCGCGCAGTTGCGAGTCACGGCACTGGATCTGACGGCGGCGGCGTTTGCTCTGTCCGGCGACGTCTCCACGCCCCTGCCGGAGCCGAGAATCGATGGAGAGCTCGTACTGCTGGTGCCGGAGCTGTCGCAACTGCCCGGTGCCGATGCGGCCATCCGTCAGGGCAGCGCCCGGCTGGTCGTGACCGCTGATGCTGTTGTCCCGGAAGGTGGCGGCGAAATCCGCTTGTCGGGCGGGCTCACCGGTCTCTCCTTCATTGACGACATGATCCAGTCAGCCGTCGGGCAAAGTGTGAAGCTGACAGCCAGCGCACGGCCTCTCGCGGCGGGTGCGGCGATGCTCGATCTCTCGGTCGCCACTGCTTCCGGACCGGCCCTGACCGTCGATGCGGGTCTGGATGCCGCCGGTTCGCTGAAGGGTGACTACGCGCTGGACATGGCAGCGGTGCCGGGTGGCCTGTTGCCGGAAGGCGTCCTGGTCGAAGGGCCGATCCGTCTGCGCGGCAAGGTTTCGGGCACGGCTGATGCCCCGCGAACGCAGGGGCGGCTGGAGCTGGCCGCCGTCGGCAGTGATGACATCAGGCTGACTGCGCCTGTGTTGGCCTATGATTTCAGTGATCTGGCGACCAATCCGTCTGGCAGTCTGAGCCTTGACGGCAAGTGGGGCGAGGAAGCGCTGGATGTCGATCTGCGGCTCGCCATGCGCAATGCGTTCCAGCAGGCCGACGTGCGGTCGCTTTCCGTCTCCCTCGCCGGACTGAAGCTGGAGGGCACAGCGTCCGCTGACCTGGCCACACCGGGCTATCGCGCCGATCTGACAGCGGCGAGTGACGGGCTTTCGCGTATCGCCGCCCTGTTCGGTGTCCCGCTTGCCGGTGCCATGAATGCGACCGTGGCGGTGCGGCCCGAAGGGCAGGATCACGGCGCGGATATCGACGTCACCCTGAAGCGTCTGGAAGCCGCCGACGCGGGTGTCACCGTGTCCGAGGTCCGTCTGGCAATGCACCTTGCCGCACTGCTCTCGCCGACCCCCACCTTGCGGGGCGATCTGACCGTGCAGGACGTTCGGGCGGATGGGGCACGGATCGAGAAGACGGAAGCCCGGATCGGCGGCACCTTCTCACGCCCGACCGTCGACCTCACCGTGTCTGCCACCGAACCGGAACCTGCGCGCCTGACCACCCGTGTCGTGGCCGACCTGAGCGGTGCGGATGGCCCGATGATCGATATCGAGAACCTGCGTATCGAGAGCGCTGCCGAGGCCATCGAGGCCGTGCAGCCGTTCAGTGTCCGGATTGGCGAGACCATCGTGCTGTCCGGGCTGCGGCTGGGAACCTCCTTTGGCGGTGAAGTGATTGCCGATGCGCGCTATGCGCCTGACCTGCTGGATGCCACTGCCCGGATCAGAGCACTGCCGCTGGGACCGCTGGCTGTGCTTGGTGGCGTTGGCGGGTTGCAGGGCATGCTGGCGGCCGATGTGCGCTTTGACAGTACAGCGGCGGACGAGAAGGCCAGGCTGTCGGTGCAGATCGATGACCTGCATCCCCCCGGCGACGGGATCGGTGCAAGCTTCGGCATTGCGCTCGACGCCAGCTGGAACGGGCAGACCGCGCGGGCGGTGACCCGCATTTCCGGTCCCTTCGAGACACCCCTGGTGGCAGAGATCAGCGCGGATGTCCGACAGGGGCAGGGGACGTTCCTGCCGGAACCTGCACCGGGCGGCGCCTTGCAGGGCAGCATCGACTGGACCGGGAGTCTGGCAAAGCTGATGCAGTTGCTGCCGGAGGGGGATCACCTGCTTGAAGGCACTGCCAGCGTGGCCGTGGATATTTCCGGCACCATCGGTGCACCCGTGATGCTGGGCAATGTCGCGATCAGCGATGGCCGCTACGAGAATCTGCTGACCGGCACGATCCTGGAAAGCCTCACTCTGACCACGGCCTTTGCGGACAGCGGGGAGGGAGAACTGGAGCTTTCAGCCGCCGATCCGTCGGGAGGCACCGTCACGGGCAGTGGTACGGCGCGCCTGCTGGGCACTGACCGCAAGGCCAGCGTGAAGATCACGCTCGACAGGTTGTGGGCGGTCAGTCGGGAGGAGGCGACGATCCTGGTTTCCGGCAATACCGATGTCACCTGGGACGGCAGTCTGGTGCAGATCGTGAACCGCACGACGATCGATGAGGGGGAGATTCGCCTCATCACCGACAATCTGCCCCCCAGCATCGTCGATATCGAACTGGCAAGGGACAGCGATGCCGCGCCAACCGGCGATTCCGGCGAGGAACCGGTGGATGAACTGCCTGTGGCGCTGGATGTGGTGGTCGATGCGCCGGGACGGCTGTTCGTGCGCGGTCGGGGCCTCGACAGTGAATGGAGCGGTACGGTCACGGTAAAGGGTCGCCTGCCGAAGCCGCGGGTGGATGTGAATATCGGTGTCGTGCGCGGTCATCTCTCCCTGCTCGGCAAGGACTTTCAGGTCTCGACGGGGGAGATCGGGCTGACCGCCGACATGCAGCCGCGCTTCAACATCGCGCTGACCCGCCAGAGCGGTGACATGGAAGGCACGATCAGCATTTCCGGCAGTCCGGCGAAACCGGAGATTGCCTTTTCCTCGATTCCCGAATTGCCGGAGGACGAGGTGCTGCCGCGCCTGCTGTTCGACAAGTCGGCGCAATCCATGAGTCCGCTGGAGGCAATCCAGCTCGCCCAGAGCATCAATACCCTGACCAACGGCGGCAGCGGGGCCACCGACATGCTGCGGGAAGCGGTGGGCCTTGACGTCCTGCGGGTGGAGGAAGGTGCCGACCCGGACTCCACCGGCTCCGTCGCGGTCGGTCGGTACGTGCGCGAAGGGGTCTATGTCGGCGCCAAGCAGTCGCTTGATTCGGAGGCTGGCAGCGTGGTCGTGGAGATCGATGTGCTGCCCAACCTGAAGGTCGATGCAGAAGTCGGTCGTGGCGGTGGTGGCAGCACGGGTCTGACATGGGAACGGCGCTACTGAGCCAATCTCGAGAAAAGTTCCGCGAATCCGGGAACCGGTGATCCGGACCCTGCCGCAGGGCGTAACAGGTTCAGAGTTGCCTGCAGTTCAGTTCATCAGGCGACCGGTCTCCCCCAGACCATGACCGGTGCGGGGGGCATGTCTCTCCCTCCCCCCTCGCGACATGCCCCCCTCGCCCGCTTTCGATTTTCCCTCCCGGAACTGGACCCGACCCCGCCAGCGCGCGATGATGGTCCGATCAATCAGTCACTTCGGGGCAGGGGAACATCACGATGAAATACGTACGTCTGGGGAACACGGGTCTGAAGGTCAGCCGCCTCTGTCTTGGCTGCATGACCTATGGCGATCCGTCAAAGGGCAACCATAGCTGGGTGCTGCGTGAAGATGAGTCCATGCCCTTCTTCAGGGAAGCCTGGGAAGCGGGCATCAACTTCTTCGATACCGCCGACATGTACTCGCTCGGCGCGTCGGAGGAAGTGACAGGGCGGGCGTTGAAGCAGCTCGGGTCCCGCGACACCCAGGTGATCGCGACCAAGGTCTTCAATCCGATGAGCGACGACCGCAACGACCGGGGCCTGTCACGCAAGCACATTATGAAGAGCATCGACGGCAGCCTGAAACGGCTTGGCACCGACCACGTCGATCTCTACCAGATCCACCGCTTCGACTATCACAGCCCCATCGAGGAGACGATGGAGGCACTGCATGACTGCGTGAAGGCGGGCAAGGTCCGCTACATCGGCGCCTCTTCCATGTGGGCGCGGCAGTTCATCCGGATGCAGCATGTGGCGGAGATGAACGGCTGGACGAAGTTCGTGTCCATGCAGAACTTCTACAATGCGGTCTATCGGGAAGAGGAACGGGAGATGATTCCGTTCTGCCAGGAAACCGGTGTCGGCCTTATTCCATGGAGCCCGATGGGACGCGGCTTCCTGACCCGGCGGCACACGGAAAAGACCATGGGTGACACGGCGCGGGCAACGTCTGACCCGGTCGCGGCCCGTGTCTTCGGGCGTGACGAGGACTATGCCGTGGCCGACGCGGTCGGTGATGTTGCCGACGCGCGCGGTGTGCCCATGGCCCAGGTGGCGCTGGCCTTCGTGCTGGCCAATCCGGCGATCACGTCGCCGATCATCGGTGCCTCCAAGCCCGGCCACATGGCGGACGCGCTGGCGGCGCTCTCGCTGGACCTGACCGGGGATGAGATGAAGGTGATCCGTGACTCCTATCGCCCCAACGACGTGAAGGGGCACCAGTGATCGACATTGACCGCTGCCGGGCGGAAACGCCGGGCGTGGCCAACGTGCTGCACTTCAACAATGCGGGCGCGGGGCTGATGCCCGCGCCCGTGTTGCAGTCCGTGAAGGATCATCTGGATCTGGAGGCCGCGATCGGCGGTTACGAGGCCGCGGATCGCGCGCGTTCATCCATCACCCGGACCTACAGCGCCATCGCCCGGTACCTGAACTGTGATGCAGGCGATATTGCCGTCATGGAGAACGCGACGGTGGCGTGGAACCAGGCGTTCCTTGCCGTTGCCGACCGCATGAAGCCCGGTGATCGGATCCTGACGGCGGAGGCGGAGTATGCCTCCAACTACCTGACCTATCTGAAGGTTGCAGCGCAGAAGGGCGTTTCGGTCGAGGTGGTGCCGAGCGATACGGACGGGGTGCTGGACGTGTCGGCGCTGGCGCGGATGCTGGACAGCGGCGGGGTTGCGCTGGTTGCGGTGACGCATGTCCCGACAAACGGCGGGCTGGTCAATCCGGCAGCGGAGATCGGGAAACTGACCCGCGCGGCGGGTGTGCCCTATCTGCTGGATGCCTGCCAGTCGGCGGGGCAGCGGGTGCTGGACGTGCAGCAGATCGGCTGTGACTTCCTGACGGCCACCGGGCGGAAGTACCTGCGCGGCCCCCGGGGGACCGGCTTCCTCTATGCCCGACCGGAGACCGTCGCGCGGTTCGAGCCGCCGGTGATCGACCTGCACTCGGCCACCTGGACGGGGCGCGAATCGCTGGAATGGCAATCCGGTGCCCGCCGGTTCGAGAACTGGGAGTTCAACGAGGCCGGGCGCATCGGACTGGGTGTCGCGGTCGACTACATGCTGGATGTCGGTATTGCGGAAATCGAGGCGCGGGTGACAGGGCTGGCCGAGCAGCTTCGCGCGCGCCTGGCCGACATTGCCGGTGTGCGGGTTCTCGACCTGGGGCGGGAACGCTGCGGGATCACCACCTTCACGGTTCATGGCCTGGAGCCACTGGCGGTGAAACAGGCGCTCGCCACTCGACAGATGAATGTCACCACCAGCACGCCGGACAGCACGCGGATCGACATGGAACGACGGCAGATCAGCGGACTCGTCCGCGCCTCCGTTCACTACTACAATACGGAGGTGGAGATTGACCGTTTCGTGGAGGCGGTCGCGGAGGAAGCTGGGAGGCAACAATGACACCGAAGAAACGGGCAGCGGCACGCGAC
>CAXBNO010000194.1:0-6428 GCA_963976775.1 uncultured Kordiimonadales bacterium | reverse complement strand
CGGCTGGGTGACGAGACCGTCGCCACCGCCGAATGGCAGCTCAACTGGGACATCCACGTCATGTCCCACGTCTTCGCAGCCCGTGCCGTCATCCCCGGCATGATCGCGCGGGGCGGCGGTTATCTGGTCAATACCGCCTCCGCCGCCGGGCTGCTGTCGCAGGTGGATTCGGCGACCTACGCCGTCACCAAGCATGGTGCCGTGGCCTTTGCCGAGTGGCTGTCGATCAACTATGGCAACAAGGGCATCCGGGTCTCCTGCCTCTGCCCGCAGGCGGTGCGTACGCCGATGATCGGCGACGGGGAGGGCGTGGCCAGCGTTGACGGCATCGTTGAACCCGATGATCTGGCCGCCGACGTCGTCGCCACCATGGCGCGGGAGGAATTCCTGATCCTGCCGCATCCGCAGGTGCGCGACTACATCCAGCGCAAGACCGGCAATTATGACCGCTGGATCGGCGGCATGCGCAAGCTGCTGTCGAAGTTCGACCAGCGCTGAGGGGACGGGACATGAGCAGTGCGCTGTTTTCGCCGATCAGGCTTGGCGATGTGGAGTTCGCCAACCGGATCGTCATCTCTCCCATGTGCCAGTACATGGCCGTGGATGGTGCCGCCACCGACTGGCACCTGATGCACTATGGCAACCTGGCGATGAGCGGCGCGGCGCTGCTGTTCACGGAGGCGACGGCTGTGAGTGCCGAGGGGCGCATCAGTGCCCAGTGCCTGGGGCTCTGGACCGACGCGCACGAGGCCGCGATCGACCGCTTCATGCGGTTCAGCCGCACCAACGGCGGGCCGGACCTGAAGATCGGCATCCAGTTGGCCCATGCCGGGCGCAAGGCGTCGGTGCATCGCCCCGCCGATGGCGCGCAGCCCCTGACGGCGGCCGAGGGGGCCTGGCAGACCGTGGGGCCCAGCGCCCTGCCATACGACACCGGCTGGCACACGCCACAGGCCATGGACCGGGAGGCGCTGGACCGGGTGAAGGCCGACTTCGTGCAGGCGGCGGAACGCTCCGCCCGACTGGGCTTCGACGTCTGTGAATTCCATGTCGGTCACGGTTATCTGCTGCACCAGTTCCTCAGCCCGTTGAGCAACCAGCGCAATGATGAATATGGCGGCGACCTGGCGGGCCGGATGCGCTACCCGCTGGAAGTGTTCCAGGCAGTGAAGGCTGTCTGGCCCGCAGGCCGCCCGCTGGGTGTCCGGGTCTCGGCCACCGACTGGGTCGAGGGCGGCTGGACGGTGGAGGAAACGGTGGCCTTCGTGCAGGCCCTGAAACAGGTCGGCTGCGACTTCGCCGACATCACCACCTCCGGCGTCGATCCGCGCCAGAAGATCCCGGTCGGACCGGGCTATCAGGTGAGCTTCGCCGAGACCGTGAAAAAACGCGAGACCGGCATGGCCACCATGGCCGTCGGCATGATCAATGATCCGGAACAGGCGGAGGCGATCATCCGTGACGGTCAGGCCGACTTCGTGATGCTGGCGCGCGGCATGATGTACGACCCGCGCTGGGCCTGGCACGCGGCGGAGGCGCTGGGCGCGACCGTCGCCTATCCCGCGCAATACGCCCGCGCCGAACCCTCCCGCTGGCCCCAGGCCTTCGCCCACCGCCGGGAGAACGCCCCGGACACGATTGGTGACATGCGGCAGTTGAAGTAGGGGCGTGGGGGAACCGGTCGGAGTTGCTCAGCAGCCCTTGTAGTTCTTGCTGATGCATTCGCGGGCAAGTGTCTGGGCTTTCACGATCTGGGAAGCTGACATGCGAACGGCAGCGATGGCGCGCATGTCCTTGCCTTGCTCGATACCGTTGCTTGCGGCGATTGTTCCCCACATGTGAGCGGTGACATAGCTCTGTGGAACACCGAGCCCCCGTATGTACATGTCGGCAAGGTTGTACTGCGCAGCAGCAAAACCTTCTTCAGCGGCACGTTTGTACCACGTCACAGCAGTCCTGGTGTTCTTCGGAACGCCTTCGCCCTTTGAGTACATCACACCCAGATTGTTCTGGGCATCGGCATATCCCTGTTCCGCAGCGAGCGAGTACCATTTCGCAGCTCTTTCAAAGTCCTGCGGAATACCCTGACCCTTGCTGTAGACAGCGCCCAGATTGAATTGCGCCTTGGCCGTTCCCTGCTCGGCGGCCAGGGTGTACCACTTCACCGCTGCTTCATGGTTCTGCGGAACGCCCAGCCCGATTGAATACATTCTGCCCAGATTTGTCTGGGCCTTGAAATCGCCCTGCTCCGCGGCACGTGTGTACCACTCGACCGCCATCTCGGTGTTCTGTGGAAGCTGCTTTCCGTCCTCGTACATCACACCCAGGTTGTGCTGGGCACCAACGTGTCCCTGCCTGGCAGCACGGGCGTACCAGATCATCCCGACGACCGGATCCTGCTGAGCCCACTCTCGTGTGTATACCAAACCCAGATTGTACTGTGCCTCGGGATCTCCCTCTTCGGCCAGTACGGACCATTTGCTCAGGGCGGTTTCGTAGTCACCATTGTCGAACGCAGCCAGGGCAATATCCCAGTCGCGCTTCCAGCTTATCCACGCAGCTCCAAGGAAAACCGCGATCAACGTGAGAATGGCTGCTGCAGCGAACAGGAACTTCATCGGGTCAGGCTAGCACCTGCCAATGGCGTTTGAAATCCATCTGTAGTTGCAGGTCGTGAATGACTTCCGGCGCGGCGCAGGGAAAGGCGGCATCGCTTGCGCAGTCCTGTCGGCCACGCAGAACCATTCCGCTGACCCCAGGCTTTCGGCCATCGCCAGGAGATCGCGCCGGACATGACAGGTGACATGTGGCGGTTGAAGTAGGGCGCGCGGGGAAGAGCGCGTGTCCGATTGCTCTGGTCAGAGGTGTCGACCCACGTCCATGCGCTGATGCAGGATGCGCATGATCTCCAGAGTGGTGTTGGTTTTTCGGTAGAACAGGACGTGAGAACCGGCACTTAGCTTGAAATAGCCCTCACGGACATCGGCCCGGCTACCCGATACTGAGCCATCAGCCAGTGCCCTGATCGCGGTCATGATCGTGCCATGGTAGCGATCAGCCTGTTCAAGCGACCAGTTCTTGAAGGTGTAGCGCCAGATGTCTTCCAGATCGGTGCGGGCAAGCGGGGAAAGTCGGTAACCCGGTTCGCTACCCGGCATGCTTCTTCCGCATTTCCTTCAGGAAGGCATCGCTGTCAAACGGTTGCGGCGGACCGGATTCCTCCGCGGCGATCAGCGCGTTCTGCAAGGCCCGCATTCGGGTCTCATGTTCCTCCAGCAGCCGCAAGCCGGCTCTGACCACATCGCTGGCGGAGCCATAGCGACCGTCCCGAACCTGACTGTCGATGAAGCCGGTGAAATGTTCACCCAGCGAGATCGAGGTATTGCGTGCCATCGTATGCTGCTCCTGAATTTTCCCGATAGTACCAAGAATTGGTACAGTGCGAAAGCTTCCGCGATGGCGGCATGGCTACCGCGCGCCAGTGGGCAGTCGCATCCGGTCGTGCGGCACGCTAGGATCGGCGGGCAATTCCTGGGGAGGACGTCATGGATGAATCGCGCATTCCGGTACTGGTGGGCAGTGGCCAGTTCACGCAGCGGCAGCCGGACCCGGCGCAGGCGCTGTCGCCGATGGATCTGACCGCGAAGGCGGTGCAGGTGGCGGCGGCGGACAGTGGCGCGGGGGCGGCGCTGATGGCGGCGCTGGATACGGTGATCGTCATCCGCGCCTTCTCCGATACAAGCTGGCGCTTTGCCAGCCCGTTCGGCAAGGTCACCAACCCGCCGAAGTCGCTGGCCGCCCGGGTCGGCGCGGAGCAGGCGAAGCGGCTGGTCTATACCTGGGCCGGGGGCAACATGCCCCAGTACTGCCTCAACCGGCTGTCGGAGATGGTGGTGCGTGGCGAGGTGGAGGCGGCGCTGGTCGCCGGGGGCGAGTCGCTGGCAACGCAGAAGGCCGCCCAGCGCGCCAGGCTGGACCTCGACTGGAGCGAGGACGCGGGCGGCGACTACGAAGCCTGGGGCGTCGAGAAGATCGGCTGGTCGGAGGTGGAGGACATTCACGGCGCGCGCGGCGCGATCTTCGCCTATCCGATGATCGAGAATGCCATTCGCGGCAATCTGGGCCGCACGATCCCCGAACACCAGCAGGCCATGGGGCAGATGCTGGCGCATTTCGCCGATGTGGCGGCGCGGAACCCGCTGGCCGACCGGCGCGATGGCTTCACGGCGGCGCAGATTTCCGAAGTCAGGCCCGACAATCCCTACATCGGCTTTCCCTATACCCGGCTGATGAATGCCAATGCCTTCATCGACCAGGGCGCGGCGGTGGTGCTGACCAGCGTCGCCAAGGCGAAGCAACTGGGCATCCCGCGGGAGAAATGGGTGTTCCTGCATGGCTGCGCCGATGCGCATGACCACTGGTACCTGAGCGAGAGGCGCGACTTCCATTCCTCCCCCGCGATCTCCCGCGTCTATCAGGAAACCTTCCGCATGGCGGACACGTCGCTGGACCGGATCGGCGCGATCGACCTCTACAGCTGCTTCACCTCCGCCGTGCAGATCGCCTGTCAGGAGATCGGTCTCAGCCCTGACGATCCGCGCGGGCTGACCGTCACCGGCGGCCTGCCCTACTTCGGCGGGCCGGGGAACAACTATGTCACCCACTCCATCGCGGAGATGATGCAGCGGGTGCGGCAGCAGCCGGGGATGAAGGGGCTGGTCACCGCCAACGGCAACTATGTCACCAAGCACTCCGCCGGGATCTATTCGACCGACATGCCGGAGAAGGTGTTTGCCCCGGTCGATCCCGCGACCTATCAGGCCGAGCTGGATCAGGTGCCGCATCCGCCCTTCACCGATCTGGCGGAGGGTGCGGCGGAGGTCGAGACCTACACCGTCATGCACGACCGCAAGGGACCGACCTGGGGCCTGCTCTACGGGCGGCTGGACGACGGGACGCGGTTCATCGCCAATACCACCGATGACCCGGACCTGCTGGCTGACATGACCAGCACCGACTGGCTGGGCCGGAAGGGCCGGGTCGGCAATGATGGCCGCCAGAACATCTTCCACCCCGCGTGAGCCGGACGGTCGCGCCTGACGCCCTGCCGGAAACGGTCACCCGTGGGGCGCTGACCGCGCTCGCGGGCACGTTCCTGACCCAGGGTGCGGCGGCCTTCGGCTTCATCGCCTTCAGCCTTCTGGCACCCGGACTGGCGCTGGAGACCGGGCAGGACGAGCGGGATTTCGGCCTCGCCTTCTCCTTCATCTTCCTCGGTTCCGCGCTGGCCAGCCCGCTCTGCGGGCGGATGATGCGCCGCTTCGGCAGCGTCGGCACCATGGTCATCACCCTCTCGGGCATGGCCGCTGTCGCCCTGATCGCCCTGTTCGGTACCTGGGCGACGGTGATGCTCGCGGCCTTCCTCTACGGGCTGTTCTACGGCCCCTACGGCCCGGCCAACATCACGGTGGTGACGCGCAAGACGCCGAAGCGCCGCGTCGGCCTGTTCCTCGCCATCCGCCAGAGCGGCGTCTCGCTGGCGGGCGCGGGCGGCGGCTTCATCCTGCCGCCGATCATGGTCGCGGTCGGCTGGCAGTTGGGTATATGGGCGATGATCGGGGTGCTGATCGCGGCCATCGTCATGACCCTGCTGTTCGCGCCGGTGTTCCGCGTCAGCCCGGAACAGCCGACGATGCAGACCGAACTGCACCGCACCTTCCCGCGCCGCCTTGCCGCCAGTTTCGTGCTGCCGCCGAACCTGCGCCTGCTGGGCTTCATCGCCGTGCTGCTGGCCGTGGTCCACACGACGCTCTTCACCTTCGTCTATATCTACCTGCTGGAGGATATCGGCCTCTCGCCGGTGCTGGCCGGGCAGTTCTTCGCCATCATCCAGCTCGTGGCCATCGTCGGTCGCCCGGTCATGGGCTGGCTGTCGGATCGCTGGGGACGACCGGAGCTGGTGCTGCTGGGCATCGCCATTGCCGCCAGCACATCGATCGTGCTCGCCATGATGATCTCTCCCGAAACCCCGCTCTGGATGCTCTATCCGGTGGCCCTGCTGGCCGGACTGTCAGGCAACACCTGGTCGCCGATCTTCGCCATGATCGTCGGGCGGCGCGCGCCGGAGGGGCAGCTGGCGGAGGTCACGGGACGGGCCTATTCCCTGGCCGCCCTGGGGTGGACCGCATCGCCCCTGATCATGTGGAGCTTGATCGAGCTTTCCGGCGGATACATGGTGCCGTTCGGCACAGTAGTCGGGCTGGGCGTCATCGCCACCATCGCCATCCTGCGCGACATCCGCAGAGGCGCGGCCTGAGCATCGGAAAAGAAGAAAGCAACAGGGGGAAATCGGAAATGGACGTATCAGGCAAGAAGGCCATCGTCTTCGGCGGCACCTCGGGCATCGGTCTGGCCGCCGCGAAGCAGCT
>CAXBNO010000193.1:0-6432 GCA_963976775.1 uncultured Kordiimonadales bacterium | reverse complement strand
ATCTGGAGGTGCAGATCATG
This sequence comes from uncultured Kordiimonadales bacterium, assembly GCA_963976775.1. Taxonomy (GTDB): domain Bacteria; phylum Pseudomonadota; class Alphaproteobacteria; order Minwuiales; family Minwuiaceae; genus Minwuia. The sequence continues at coordinate 6,412 of CAXBNO010000193.1, read as the reverse complement.
CATCCCGGTCGCGGCCACACCCGCGGCGACACCATCGTCTGGGTGCCGTCGCAGAAGGTGCTGTTCTGCGGCGATCTGGTTGAGAACGGTGCCACGCCCTATACGGGGGATGCGCATCTGCGCGACTGGCCCGCCACCCTGGACAAGCTGCGCGCCCTGAAGCCGGATTTCCTGATCCCGGGCCGTGGTCCGGCCATGAAGACGCCGGAAGCCTGCGAGGAAGCCATCGCCGGCACGGAAAGCTTCATTCGTGCCCTGTATGACGGTGTCGCCCGCGAGGTCGCCGCCGACAATTCGCTCAAGGAGGCCTACGACACGGTGGTTCCGGCGCTGGAGAGCAAGTACGGCCATTGGTCGATCTTCGCCCACTGCATGCCCTTCGACATCTCCCGCGCCTATGACGAGGCCAGCGGCATCGACCACCCCCGCATCTGGACCGCCGAACGCGACAGGGAAATGTGGCAGCAGCTGGAGCAGTAGGGGTCCGGTCGCTCGGGGTCAGAGGAACAGTGACAGCACGCCGGTGTAGGCATAGAGGCGGCTGTTGGCGATTTCGCCGTTGCCGAAGAAGCCGATCAGCGGCAGGTCCGGGAAGCGCTCCCGGATCATCGCGGCCTCGGTGCGCGAGTCATCGAACAGGTTCGGGCCGCGGCCAAGGCAACTGAAGTAGAGCCCGCCGCGTGGTGTGGTCCCGCCCGCGCGCTGTTCCAGCGTGTCCAGCATCCGCTCCATGTCCGCCACGGCCGCTGCGCCGTCGCGACGGCAGAACATGAGCCGCTGCCCCACCGAGAGATCTTCGGCGACCGCCAACAGTCCGTGCTGCGGATCGACGCCCGCGATCTCCCGCACCAGATAGTCGCCGCTGTCCTGACCCGCCGGAGCAAGTCCGGCAAAGATGAAGCCGGGGATCCGGTCCAGGTTGCGTGACAGTATCTCGCCGATGTCCTGCCTGAAGACCTCGAACGCCGGACGGCCATCCAGTTCGATGGCGATGTTGCGTTCCGCCCTCGTGATCTCCCGCGCCGGACCGATCGGGGTGCAGCCCTGGGTGAGGGCGGTCACGACGGGAACCTGATCGGAGAAGAGGATACCTGCCGGCCCCCCGGTCGTCAGGGTCTTCGCCATCACCGGGTTCGGTCCCCGGGAGGCGGCAAGCCCGCCAACCCAGTAGCCCCCCGGCTGCTGCTTCAGCACCCGCAGGCTCTCCCGAAGCTCGGGCTGGCCCGGATCCGCGTGGGCCACACCGAACCATGGCGTGAACCGGGGTGGTGCAACACCGTCCGGCCGCAGCAGATGGGAAGCCCCCTCCGCCACCGAAGTCAGCATCACGGCGATGGCGGGGGTATCGAAGAACTGGCGATCGTTGGCCAGAATGCCGATCCCCGCCGTGCCCACCCAGTCGCCAATGCCTGTGCGGCCCCGCAGCACGGTCAGGATGCCCTGGGCGTCGCCGGAAAAATGGTCGGACAGATAGACGAAGCCGGGACCATTGTGCCGCAGGTCCGTATCGATCATGTCGAGACACTGTCCCAGCGCAGTGCGCCAGTCCGCGTCCGCGCCCCATCCCGTCTGAAAGCGATCCGTCAGGTCCATGGGTGCATTTCTGGACGTGACGGTCGCTGCACACAAGGGATGTTCACGGTGATTCGCATTTTATTAACAGTCATGAAGCGATACCTTCGGCAAATGAAGCGTACAGGTGTCATCTGCGTCCTGCTGATCGGCCTCGCCCTGCTGACTGGTTGTGAAGCGCTGCGTGTGAAACTGGACGGCGGCAGCCAGTCCGGTGTGGACTGGGCGGTAGGCGTCAGATTCTGACACCCGGAACCGAATGCACAACCAATCGGACGGTCTGGGGCCAAATGAACCGGAAGACAATACGTCGTCTGATCTACTTCTCGTCAGCGACCAGAAAGATGACCACCTGCGAACTCGACAGCCTGCTGTCCCAGAGCCGCCGCAACAATCTGCGCGACAGTCTGACCGGCCTGCTGCTCTAAGGCGACGGGTCCTTCATGCAGCTGCTGGAGGGACCGGAGGAGGCGGTTGACTACACCTACAAGCGCATTCTGGATGATCCGCGCCACCGCCACCTGATAAAGGTGGACGATACCCGGTCCGGCGAGCGTCTGTTCGGCAGCTGGTCGATGGGATATCACAGGCTCGTCACCGGAGACGGCCTCGAAGGCTTCGTCCAGTTGCGGCGGTCCGTGCTTGAGGACTGCAGCTACCGGAACGCAGGCGGCCTCCCCGACTACATGGTGCGCAGCTTCCTCGCCTCGATCCCGGAGACGCGCTGACCGGTTCCGCATGGCGACCGTCAGGCCTCCCTTACCCCATGGCGGCCGCCTTGCGCCCGCCAAGCACCGCGACCGCGATGCCGGGTGCGGCAACAACCAGCGCGATCAGGCTGAGTTCGAAATGACTGAAGCCCACCATGTCACCGCCCGGTGCGGCAAAGACCAGCCCGCCGACGAACAGGCTGGCGCGCCCGACGACCCCCAGCAGACCGCCGCCCAACCGTCCGACGCCGAAAAGATACCCCTGCAGCGCCGCCGCAACCATCAGGATACCGATCACTGCGGTTACGCAGACGACGATGACCTCACTCGTGTCGCCATTGCCGAGCAGCGCAGGATTGAAGACGAAGAAGAACGGAATGAAATAGATGATGGAACCGATCCGCATGGCCTCGAACCCGGTCTGCATCGGTTCCGACCGCGCGACGGAGGCGGCGGCAAAGGCAGCCAGCGCAACCGGCGGGGTGATGAAGGACAGCATGCCCCAGTAGAGCAGGAACATGTGCACGCTCATCGGATCCAGTCCCGCAGTGATCAGTGCCGGAGCCAGGATGATGGCCAGGAAGATGTAGGCTGCGGTCACGGTCATGCCGATGCCGAGGATGAAACTCGTCACCGCACCCATCACCAGCAGCACCAGCGGATGACCGCCTGCCAGGTAGACCAGGTCATTGGTCAGCGTGCCGGTCATGCCGGTGGCCTGCAGCGCACCGACGATCAGCCCGACGGCGGCGAGCAGACTGGCCAGTTCCGCCAGCAGGCAGCCGGTGGCATAGACGAACTGCTTCAGCTTCAGCCAGTTGAGCCGGTGCCTGGGATTGAACTGATTGATGATCAGCAGCAGCGCGGTGGCATAGAACGGCGCCTGCGCCTCCCGCTTCATGTAGATCAGCATGAAGATCAGCAGGGCGAAGACAAACAGGTAGTACCAGCCCTCGATCATCTCCCGGCGGACGGAAGGCAGCTCGGCGCGCGGCAGGCCGGTCAGCTTCTTCTCAGCAGCATAGGCATCGATCTGCATGAACAGGCCGAGGTAATAGAGCAGCGACGGGATGGCGGCGGCCAGCGCCACGTCGATGTAGCGGACCTGCAGGAAGTCCGCCATGACGAACGCCGTCGCCCCCATGATGGGTGGCATCATCACGCCGCCGGTGGAGGCACAGGCCTCGATCGCGCCGGCGGTCTTGGCGCGGATGCCGATCCGTTTCATCGCCGGAATGGTCAGCGATCCGGAGGTCAGGACATTGGTCACCGGCCCGCCGGACATGGAGCCGAACAGGCCGGAGGAGAAGATCGCCACCTTGGCGGGTCCGCCACGCACATGGCCCAGCAGCGCGAAGGCGAAGCTGATGAACAACTGGCCCGCGCCGGTATAGATCAGGGCGACGCCGAACAGCAGGAACCCGAAGACCAGCAGCGCAAAGGCCTTCATCGGAATGCCGAGGTAACTCTCCTCGGAGAACATGTGGAACGCCGCCGTGTCTAGGAACGGACGGCTGAGGCCGGACACCACCTGCGGCACCTGATCGGCGTAGATGGGATAGAGCGAAATCACCAGCACGATGAAGAAGACGGCGGGTCCGCCGGCACGGCGCCCCGCCTCCATGATCACCGCCCACATCACCACGCTGACCCACATGCCGTGCAGGGGGGCCGCATATTCCCAGGCTTCCAGCAGGATCGATTCCGCGTACCAGACGTAATAGCAGGTCAGGCCGAGGGTAAGGATCATCAGGGCAATGTCGTAGAGCGGTACCCGTGACTTCGAGGACCGCTTGAAGCCCGGCAGCACGACAAAGACCATCGAGATCATGATGCCGCCGACCAGATAGAGATAACGGTTGTCGACCAGCGCCTTGCCGATCAGGGTCTGCAGCACCTCCAGCGCGAACATGCGATCGATGGCGATCAGCATGGCGATGCTGGTCATGGCGGAGATGATGCCGAGCCAGACCGGCCCCAGCGTGCGATAGCGGCTGGCTTCCCGGTCGTCGATCTCTTCCGGTTGGGTAGACGGATTCGTGGCGCTGTCGGACATGGGATCCCCCAAAGCGATCTGAGCAGGACATGCGGCAGGGTCGTGGACGCGCAGGGCCGACACGGCGGTGCAATGCCGGTCGGCCCCCGCTGGTCTGGACCCGGCGCGAATCCGCGCCGGGTCATCGTCTCAGTCGGTCAGATCACCAGGTCTCGAAGATCGTGATCATGCCTGCAGCTTCCAGGGCGTCGAAACGCGCCTTCATCCAGCCGGCATTGAATGCGTCGTCATCCGACGGTGCACTCGCAGTGTAGGCGGCCCAGGCGTCCTGCAGCACCTTCTGCCGGGCCAGGTTCTTGTCCTGGTTGGCCTGTGCGCCGTCGGTCCACTTGCCGATCTCCTTGTAGTACTGGATGGCACCGGGGTGGAACGGCAGGAACACATGCTCCAGCTTCTGACGCTCCCAGGCCCAGCCGTTCGCGCCCGGCGCCGAGGCCTTGTAGTCGTCGTAGTGTTCGTACATCGCCTTGGTCATGTTGTACGCAAGATCGTCGCTGGCCTGCGTCGTCCCGACCAGGATCGGATAGGCCGTACCGACACCTTCATAGCCTTCAGCGGGAACGCCGGCACCCTGCATGCACTTGTGCGGGAAGTACCAAGGCACCACCGCATTCAGCCGCTTCCAGCCTTCGGTGTCGGCATGGGGCTGCGGCGGATGGACCAGGCCGCGCGGGCTGGCTTCCAGCTTCACCATGGAGGTGGAGAAGGTCGCGCCCTCGGCCGCGTCATTGTCGCCGTTGATGATGCTGTCGATGGAGGCACCGTAGCCGCCAACCTCCACCTTCTCCACGTCATCCCAGGTCATGCCGGCATGGGCCAGCATGGCCTCGACTGCCTTGTTCAGCGCCAGCGCGCCCTGGACCCAGGAAATGCGCTTGCCCTTCAGGTCGGCCATGGTCTTGACCCCGGCATCGCCTGCCACGGCCATGGAAACGGCACAGCCGTCAGCCACATTGTGCAGCAGCAGGCGGATCGGCTGCGGCCCCCAGTTGCGGTTGCCGAAGGTATAGACGGCCTCCTGCGCGTAGACACTGTCCGATCCGGTCGCGGAGAACTGGGCAACACCCTTCACCAGCGGTGTCAGACGGGACACGTCGTTCTTGCCCGGCAGCACCCGCAGGTTGACGCCATAGGTGTTCTTGAGCACCGAGCCGATGCCGACCGCCTGATTGTAACCGGAGGTACCCGTGTTGTAAGCGGTCCAGACCAGCGTGTTCGGCAGCTTGATCTCCGCCGTCGCGGCCTCCGCAAGATTGAACAGGCCCCAATTGGATCGTCTGCCGCTGCGTATGCTCCGATCTCCCCTGCCGATTCCATCCTGCCGCGGAACGGTCTAGGTTCTGTTCCTTACATGACCGGGGGAGGAAACGGCGATGGCACAGGCGGATATCGGGCGGATCGGATTCATCGGGCTCGGTGTGATGGGAGAGGCCATGTGCCGGAACCTCCTGCACCGGGGAACATGGCCTGTCACGGTCTTCGACCTGGCGCCTGAACCGCTGAACCGCCTCGCCGGGGAAGGCGCGGAGGCCGCCGGATCCGTCGCCGACCTGATGGCCCGCGTGGACGTGGTCATCACCTGTCTCCCGGGCGGCGAACAGGTCCGCAAGCTGGTGCTCGGGCCCGATGGCCTGATCAACCATGTCCGTGCCGGGCAGATCCTGATCGACATGTCGACATCCCAGCCCACGCTGATGCGGGAAATCGCGGCGGCTGTGGCGGAGAAGGGGGCACGCTTTGCCGACGCCCCCATCGCCCGCACCCGTCAGGCCGCCGCCGACGGCACGCTGGCGATCATGGTCGGCGCCGCCGATGACCTGTTTCAGACGATCCGGCCGGTACTGGCCACCATGGGCTCCGACATCGAACACTGCGGCGCTGTCGGCTCCGGCCAGGTCATCAAGATCATGAACAACATGGTGCTGTTCCAGACCGTCCTGGCCCTCGGTCAGGCCGTCGCCATCGCGGAGAAGGCAGGCGTTTCCGGCAAGGTGCTGCTGGATACCATGATGAAGGGCTCCGGCGACAGCTTCGCGCTGCGCCTCGGGGATGGCGGATAGGTCGATGGCGGCGG
>CAXBNO010000192.1:0-6436 GCA_963976775.1 uncultured Kordiimonadales bacterium | reverse complement strand
CGAGTGAATCACATCGGCAACGAACCCTCCACCGACTTCTTCAACAGCCTGCTAGATCAGGAACAGCGTGATCGATGGAAACAGTACCAGAAGCACGACCCGAACGAGGTCCGAACCAACGAAATAGATCACGGCGCGATAGGTCTCGACCAAGGGCGTCTTCGGGTCCATGGCGTTGATGACGAACAGGTTGAGCCCCACCGGCGGCGTGATCAGCCCGACCTCCACGACGATCAGCACCAGAATGCCGAACCAGATCGCCACATGCTCCGGCGACATGCCGAAGTCGAGCTCGCTGATCACGGGGAAGAAGATCGGAATGGTCAGCAGGATCATGCTCAGGCTGTCCATCAGACACCCCATGATCAGGTAGAAGATCAGGATGACGGTCAGCACGGTCCACGGGCTGAGACCCTGGGAAACAACCATGCTGGAAAGCTCCTGCGGCACCTGCGTCAGGGCCAGGAAACCGTTGTAGAAGGCCGCGCCCAGCACGATGAAGAAGATCATGGCGGTGGAGCGGGCGGTCACGAGAAAGCTGTCCATCAGGCTGCTTCGACCAAGCCCGCCGTTCAGCCAGGCAATCAGACCGGTTCCCGCCGCGCCGACAGCCGCGCCTTCGGTCGGCGTGAACCAGCCGAGATAGATACCCCCGACCACCAGACCAAAGACCAGCAGCACCGGCCAGACCGCGACCAGCGCGGTCATCCGCTCCATCCAGGGCACACGGTCCGCCACGTCGGCCTGATCCGGATGCAGGCGGACGTAGACCGATACCGCAGCCATGTAGCCAAGTGCCGCCAGGATGCCGGGGATGAAGGCCGCGAGGAACAGCTTGGCGATGTTCTGCTCCGTCAGAATGGCGTAGATCACCAGCACGACCGACGGCGGAATGAGGATACCGAGGGTGCCGCCCGCGGCCAGCGTGGCTGTCGAGAAACCGCCCGTGTAGCCATAGCGGCGCAGTTCCGGCAGCGCCACGCGGCTCATCGTTGCCGCCGTCGCCAGGGAAGAGCCGCAGATCGCACCGAACCCGGCACAGGCACCGATGGCGGCCATGGCAATGCCGCCGCGCCGATGCCCGAGGAAGCTCTCCGCCGCCTTGAACAGGGCTGATGACAGTCCGCCAAGCGTTGCGAAATGGCCCATCAGCAGGAACATCGGCACGATGGAAAGGGAGTAACTGGCGAAGGTCGAGTAGGTCTCGCTCTTCAGCCGCGCCAGCGGCAGGTTGAAGCTGCCGGTGACGGCATAGAGGCCGACCAGCCCGACCAGGAACATGGCCAGACCGATAGGCACCCGGACGAAGATCAGCGCCATGAGGGCCGGGAAGGACAGCAGACCGATCTCGAGATTGCTCAATGGTCCGTCTCCGGTCCATCGGTCAGGATTGTCTGCCCGCTGAACGTCTCGTAGCTGCGGACGATGGCCGTATAGGTGCCGACCAGCGCGGCGACGACCGCACCGACGAAACTGGCCGCATAGGCCCACCAGATCGGGAACTGCAGCAGGAAGGTCGTTTCACCGTAGCTCATCTTGGACCACATGCCCTCGAACAGGCGCCAGGCGATCACGATCAGGACCGCCGCGAAGACCACTTCCGTCACCATGCGCAGCCCGCGGTTCGCGCGCGGCGGCAGGAAATTCGTGAATATGTCCACGGTGGCATGGCCACCGGTGATCTGGCACAGCGGCAGGAAGGCAAAGATGGCAAAGGCAATGCCGGCCTCCACCAGTTCGAAGTCACCGTTGATCGGGCCAACGCCGGTGTCGAGCAGTGCCTGCGCCAGATCGGGCGCAACAGGCGACAGCACCGTATGCAGGAAGCCGTTGAGGCTGCGCCCCAGTACCGAGGCGCAGACCAGCAGGATCAGCAGCCCCAGCACGATGCCGCCAAGTATGGCCATGTTCCTGGCCAGTACCGCCATTGCCCTGTGCATCACACACTCCCGTCAGGCCAGAATGGCCAAGCTGGAATGGACAGGCCGCGCAGCATCGCCGCGCCGCCTGGCCATTCCGCTTGCGCGCCGTGACTTACCTGTAGGCCGCCATCAGCGCCTTTGCCTGGTCGATCAGAGCCTGACCGTCGATGCCGCGGTCCTTCATCTCTGCCAGCCAGGTGTCATAGACAGGGGCCGCAGCGGCCGCCCAGGCTGCGGACTGGGCCGCATCCAGCGTGATGATGTTGTTGCCGCGATCCACCGCAAGCTGGCGGGACGGACCATCGGCATCGGACTGCGTACCACCGGCAAAGACCGAGAAATCCATGCCGGAATTGTCATCCATGACCTTCTGAAGATCGGCCGGCAGGTCGTTGAACCTGTCCTTGTTCATGACCAGCACGAACGTGATGGTATAGAGCATCGGGCCGGTGAACTCGGTATGGTTCTGCACAAGCTCCGGCACCTTCAGGGCGCGCGTGACTTCCCAGGGGATCGTGGTGCCGTCGATGACGCCCTTCGACAGCGCCTCCGGCACGGCGGGGACCGGCATGCCGACCGGCGTGGCACCAAGCTGGTTCAGCAGGGCATTGACTTGGCGTGAACCGCCGCGGATCTTCATGCCGCCCAGGTCCGAAGGGGTGACGACGGGCCTGCTGGTGTGGATCATGCCCGGTCCATGGACCCAGGTACCAAGCACCTTCACCGACTTGAACTCTGTATTCTCCATATGCTCCTTCATCATGGTCCAGAACGCGGCAGAGGCTGCACGGGCGTCATTGACGATGAAGGGCAGTTCGAAGACCTCCGTCGAAGGGAAGCGGCCCGGTGTATAGCCGACCACGTTCCAGGTCATGTCGATGGCGCCATCCAGCACCTGGTCGATCAGTTGCGGCGGCTTGCCGCCGAGCTGCATGGAGGGGAAGCGGTTGATCTTGATGCGGTTGCCGGAGGCAGCTTCGACCTTGTCGGCCCAGACATCGATGATGTCCGCCGGGATCGTGGCCTGCGCCGGCAGGAAACTCTGCAGGTTGTACTCGTAGTCGGCAGCCGTTGCGGCAGACGCGAGGCCCAGCGCCAGCGCGGCACCGCCCACGATGTTCATGAGTGATCGGTACATGGTCATTGTCTTCTCCCTGTTGACCTTTTTTTATTGCATGATAATGCGTCTTTTGCGCATTTTTGCAAAATATTGCAATAATTATTTCGCGACTTGCTCCCTGTTCCGGGTCTCGCCCGAGACTGCGCCTTCCAGCCCGGTACTGCCATAGAGCCAGTCGATCTGATCGTACCAGTCCGATGGCGTTCTGGCGCTCATCACCGCATTTCTGAGGGCGGCATGGGCACCGGCCGGATGATAGACGTGCTCACCGATCTCGCGCGACTGCAATTGCACGCGCGCAGTGCGCAACCGGCACCTCGTGTGACAGGCAGACCGCGTCTTCCATCGCCATGCAGGCACCCTGTGCGAAATACTGCAGCATCGGGTGTGCGGCATCGCCCAGCAGCGCCACGCGCCCGTCCACCCAGTCCATGATCGGGTCACGGTCGCAGAGCACCCAGAGCTTCCAGTCCCTGCCACGCTCGATGATCTGTCGCGCGACAGGGCTGACATGCTCGAACCCCTTCTCCACCTCGTCGCGGCTGACAGGCAGGCCCGCGACGGGTTCCGGCGCATCATTGTGATAGGTGACGACCAGATTGAACAGCTTCCAGCCGGAAAGCGGATAATGAACGATATGGCACTTCGGCCCGGCCCAGAGCGTCGCCGCATTCCAGCGCAGGTCTTCCGGCATCTGCTCTACAGGAATGACGCTGCGATAGGTGGTGTGGCCGGAGACACGCGGCGCGCCGTCCCCCACCAACTGCTCTCGGACGTTCGACCATAGCCCGTCGGCGCCGATCAGTGCCCGGCCGGTCACCTGCCCACCATCCTCCAGCAGGGCTGTCGCCGTCCCGCCATCCTGCGCATAGCCCGCAACACCTGCGCTGGTACGCAGTTCCACCAGATCATGGTCGATGCAGGCCTTCAGGAAGACGCCATGCAGATCGCCACGATGCACGACGGCGTAAGGGTTGCGGAACCGGGTACGGAAGGCGTCATCCAGCGGGATGCGGGTGATTTCCTCCCCGCTCAGGGCATCCATCAGCCGCAGGTTGTCGATGTAGATCGCCATGGCCCGGGCCGCGTCGCCGACACCGAGGTAGTCGAAGGCATGAAACGCGTTCGGCCCCAACTGGATGCCCGCCCCGATCTCGCCCAGTTCCGCCGCCTTCTCCAGCACGATGGAACGGACACCCTGTTGCGCCAGACCGATCGCCGTGGCCAGTCCGCCGATACCGCCCCCCGCGATGACAATCCGATCCATGCTCATTGCCCTGCTGCTCCCACGGTCAGGCAGAGGCGAGCAGATCGGCATTGCCGCCCGCAGCCGTCGTATCGACGCAGATGGCCCGCTCGTGTGCATAGGCCTGCGGGCAGATCCGGCTGTCGATCAGGGGCATCAGCGCGCCTTCACGCCTGGCCAACGCCTTTCGGTAGGCCGGATCACCTGGCGCACAGGCCACGGCATCGATTTCCATGTCCGTCAGGAACTCCGGTGCGATGGCGCCGTCCAGCGCCAGAACCGACAGACCCGCCTGGGCGAGCGGGCGGATCCGTGCCGAGACATCCGGCGCAATGGCCAGCACCCGATTGCCTGCGCGCAGGGCCTGCACGGTCTGATCCAGCGCCGTGTCGGCATCGGGACCAAGGCACAGCACCGTACCGCGCGGATGCAGCCAGAGATAATTCGCCTCTCCCGTCGGCCCCGGCAGATCGACCGGGCCCATGTCCAGCGCCGCCGCAGCGGTCATGGCCCGGCGTGCCCGCCCACGCAAGGCGGTGCGCAAGGCGGCGAGGGTTTCATCGCCACGGCCACCGGCCTTCAGTTTCTTCAGATCGGAGAGCGCCTTGCGTACCGAAGCCAAATCGAGCGCGGCTGCCGTCTGCGGCGCGGGCACCCCGGTCTCCTGCCTGCGGAAGCGGGAGAGATAGTGTGGCCCCCCGGCCTTCGGTCCCGTACCGGACAGGCCCTCACCGCCAAAGGGCTGCGATCCGACTATGGCGCCAATCTGGTTGCGGTTCACATAGACGTTGCCGACGGCGATGGAGTCCACCAGTTGCTGCACCCGCCGGTCGATCCGCGTGTGCACGCCAAAGGTCAGTCCGTACCCCCGGCCATTGATCGCCTGCACGACCTTGCCCAGGTCCCCGGCGCGGAAGGTGGCAACATGCAGGATCGGCCCGAAGATCTCCCGCTCCAGCGCCTCGATACCGGAGACCCGGACAATCGACGGCTGCACGAACAGCCCCGTGTCCGGCACATCCAGTTGCTTGCCCAGTTTTCCGGCGTGCTTCTGCGCCGCGCAATAGTCGGCGATACCCGACCGCGCGTCCTCGTCGATCACCGGTCCCACATCCGTGCTCAGATCCCAGGGATCCCCGACACTGAGTGCATCCATGGCACCGGAAAGCATCTCCAGAATCCGGTCGGCCACATCCTCCTGCACATAGAGCATGCGCAGGGCGGAGCAGCGCTGACCCGCGCTCTGGAACGAACTGGCCACGATGTCGCGTACCGCCTGCTCCGGCAGGGCCGTTGAATCGACGATCATCGCGTTCAGGCCGCCGGTCTCCGCGATCAGCATCGCGTCGGGTGCGGTATCGGCCAGTTGCCCCTCGATGATCCGCGCCACCTCTGTGGAGCCGGTGAAGCAGACCCCGGCAATGCCCGGATCGGCGGTCAGCGGCTGCCCGACGGACGGGCCATCGCCACATACAAGCTGCAACACATCACCCGGAATACCGGCCTGATGCAGCAGCGCCACCGCGCGGGCCGCGATCAGCGGTGTCTGCTCCGCAGGTTTCGCGATCACGGCATTGCCGGTGACCAGCGCAGCGGCGACCTGGCCGGTGAAGATGGCCAGCGGGAAGTTCCACGGCGAGATGCAGACGATCACGCCGCGCGCCACGCCCTCCTGCTCCGCCACAGCCGACTGGTCAGCGTAGTAGCGCAGGAAATCCACGGCCTCCCGCACCTCTGCCACGCCATCCAGTTGCGACTTTCCGGCCTCCCGCGTGGCCAGCGCCATGAACTCGATCATGTGCTCTTCATAGAGGTCAGCGGCGCGGCGCAGCATTGCCGCGCGCTCCAGGACAGGCTTTGCCGACCAGTCCGGGAACGCGTCCAAGGCCTTGCCGATGGCCGCGACGGCGTCCGCCGCATTTGCTTCCGCCACCTGTCCCACGATTTCATCCGGTCGTGCGGGATTGGTCACATCGCGGCTGCCAGCCGCTCCGGATCCTGCCTGCCAGGTGAAGGGCGCGGCAAAGGGGGCACGGCCAGCCTCGACCTCTGCCACCGTGATCGGGTCGGTCAGGTCAATGCCGACCGAATTGGGCCGCGCCGGCCGGAACAGGTCTGCGGGCCGACGGATCGCAGGGTTGGCAGTGA
>CAXBNO010000191.1:0-6439 GCA_963976775.1 uncultured Kordiimonadales bacterium | reverse complement strand
GCTGGGCGTTCTGCAGCAACTCCGTCGCCTCAGCCTGCCTGGCACTGAGATAGCCTTGCTGACCGACATCCTGCACCAGCGAGCGAAAACCGGGATCGGTGATCAGGGCCCGGCCCAGCCGCTCCAGTTGCTCCAGTGACAGCGCCTGCAGCAGGAAGACCGACCGCTCTGCCTCCACCACGACATTGATGCATTCCAGCAGCTTGAAGGCACGCGGCTTGCTGCCTGTCTCAACCAGCATGGCGGGCCGGTAGTCGAGGCAGTGGTCGTTGATGACATGAAACAACTGGCTGCGGCGTGGCGCGCCGGTGGTCGCGCCGGCACGGAAGCGCACGTCTCCGATGCCTTCGGCATTGTCCAGATAGCCGCACCCTGCGAGGCATGCGGCGATGGAGAAATGGCCCTCGTCCTGGTCGATGACCCGGAAGAGCTGGCTGCCATCGTTGGCGTGCGGCCCCACCACCACCTCACCCGACTGCCGCTCCACCCCCAGGAAGGGTCGGTCGGCGGCATCCTTTCGCAAGGTGAGGATTCGATGGTATGTTTCATCCACGGGTACGAAGACGAAGCGCTGATCTGCACCGCCATTGCCCTGCCACATCGTCAGACTGAACGCATCGTGGTTGTCGGGGCGCAGGGACAGGAAGTCGGATTTTCCGGGTGAGGCGATCTCGCAGCTTCTGAGCAACATTCGGTTCACGGCCTTCTCTGTGACGGAGAACATTCAGCCAAGGCTATCCCGCGCGATATTGTCGCGCCCGATCATGTGTCCCGAATTCTCGACAGGGAGTGGAGCTGATGCTGGGAGGAGACGCGACAGGTTCAGGCGCCGACCTGTCACCGTTGAGCCGCAGGGGGTTCGCACCCGAGGCACTGTTCGACGTTGGCAATATCAAGGCGCGGGACCGGTTCGGCATCTGGAAGGAGAGCATCGCCGTCATCTTCGATGTCGATGCTCCGCGCAGCGCCTTGAAGGACGGCTTCGAGGCGCGCGTTCACGCGACCATGCTGGGGCCGATGATGCTCGCCCGCTGCCAGACGCGGGCACAGAACTTCATCCGTGGTGCCGGACGGATCAGCCAGGACGGGCTGGACCACTACATGATCCAGTTCTACGAGACAGGCGCGCAGAGGGTTGTGGCGGGGTCACTGGAAATCGATCATCCGGCCACCACGATGCTGGTCTACGACCTTGCCCGCGAGATGCAGGCAACCACGGATGCCTTCAGCAACCTTTCCCTGATCATCCCGCGGGAATTGCTGTCGGAACGGCTGATCGCCCCCGACGACCAGCACATGCGCCACTTTACCCGCCAGCAGCCAACGGTCGCCATCCTCTGGGACTTCCTGCGCGGTGCCATGGGACACGCCGGAAGGATGTCCCTTACCGAGGCCGAGAACCTGGGTGCGGCGGCGCTGACGCTGGTCGCGGCCTGCCTGAACGCAGGGCACGATCAGAGTCTGCCACTGGAGCGGTTGCACAACCTCGACCGGATGACGACTGTCCGGCGGCTGATCCAGGCGCATCTCGCGGACCCGGACCTGACACCCGAATGGCTGGCGGTGGAGGTCGGCATGTCACGCACCGTGCTGTACCGGCTGTTCGAGCCGATGGGTGGCATCACCGGCTACATCCGCGAAGCGCGGATGCGGCGCGCGCTGCAGCAGTTGCTGAGTCCGCAGCACCAGCACCGGTCCCTGCTGGAGATCGCCCTGATGCATGGCTATGGCAGCGACACAGCGTTCGGCCGGGCGTTCAAGAAGCGGTTCGGCGTCACCCCGAGTGAAGTCCGCGACGGCCACATGCCCTGTCCTGATCATGCAGGGCTGATCGACCACGACCGGCTGGACCGGCAGTACGAGGGCTGGCTGACCTACCTCGCAACCTGAACCGGAATCTTTCTGCGGTTTCGGCTTGACGCACGCATCATTATCTACTTAGCTAGAAACATGGATAATGAGACAGCAGCAGAAGCCTTCGGGGCGATGGGTCATCCCAGCAGGATCCAGATCCTGCGCTATCTGGTGGAACGCGGACGCGACGGTGCCGATGCCTCCACCATGGTGCGGGAACTGGAGATTGCCTGGACGACGCTCAGCCATCACCTCGACCACCTGAAACGGGCGGACCTGATCACGGCCACCCGGGACGGACGCCGGATGGTGCATCGGGCCGAGTTCCCGAAGGTCGCGCTGCTCTCAAGTTTCCTGATGCAGAATTGCTGCGCCCGAGAGGAGAAAATCGATGAAACGCCTGCACGTTCACGTCGCGGTTACGGATCTTGACCGCTCCACTGCCTTCTATTCGACCCTGTTCGATGTCCAGCCGACGGTGGTGAAGGACGATTACGCCAAATGGCTGCTGGATGATCCGGCAGTGAACTTCGCGATCTCCACCCGCGCCGGCCGTGACGGTCTGGATCACCTGGGCCTGCAGGTCGATACGGACGCCGAGGTGGAAGAGATCGAGGCGCGGCTGGCCGCGGCGGAGGAAATGGTCGCACCGCAACGCGATGCCGCCTGCTGCTACGCCCAGGGCAACAAGTCCTGGTCCCGCGACCCCGCCGGCGTGCCGTGGGAAACCTTCCATACCATGGCCGATATCCAGTACTTCGGCACGGACCACCAGCCGCTCGACGATATCGAGAAACCGGCCGCCGGCAGCGCCTGCTGCGGCTGACCCGACAGACCGGACTTGCCACTCCTTCCCTATCCCCTAGGCTGCGGCCCGGGAGAGACATCGGGGAGGAGATGGCTATGGCCGATACTGAGGAGAATCCGGTACGGGTGGAGATGGATGGCGCAGTCTGCCGCATCACCATCGACCGACCGGAACGACGCAACGCGCTGAATGACAGGGTCACCGGCGGGATTGCCGCCGGACTGGCCAGCGCACAGGCCGACCCGGCCATCCGCGCCGTCGTGCTGACGGGCGCCGGGGATCGCGTGTTCTGCGCCGGGGGCGACCTGTCCCCGCAGCCGGACGGCAGCCCCTTCGCCACCGATCCAGCCCACCCGCAACTGCAACTGACGGAAATGTTCCGCGCCTTCGAGACCTGCACCCTGCCGGTGATCGCGCGGGTCAATGGTCATGCGCTGGGCGGCGGCTTCGGCCTGGTCTGCGTCGCCGACCTGGCGGTGGGTGTGGAGGGTGCGCGACTTGGCACACCGGAAGTCGGCGTCGGCCTGTTTCCCATGACCATCCTGCCCTACATGCTGCGCGTCCTGCCCCGCCGCAAGGTGATGGAACTCTGCATGCGCGGCACGCCATGGAGTGCGGAGCGCGCCGCGGCAGAGGGCGTCCTCAACGCTGTCGCCCCGGTGGGTGAACTCGACAGTGTCCTGAACGAAATGCTCGCCGACATCACCAGCCGCTCCCCCACCGCGATGCGGCTGGGCAAGCTGGCGCTGCATGCGGTGCAGGACATGCCGATCCACGAGGCGCAGCAGTACACGCAACTGATGCTGCCGGTCATGGCCGGCACGGAAGACGCCAAGGAAGGCTTCCGCGCCTTTCAGGAGAAGCGCAAACCCGACTGGCCGAACGGCTGATCAGCGTCGACAGGGTGTCGTGAGCCGACGCGGCACCATGGGTGCCCGGATCAAGTCCGGGCACGGCGTGATTGGTGGCGCCCCGGTCAGTTCACCAACTTCCCCTCTCCACGACGCTCGCGGACCTGATCCGCGAGCCCAGGCGGAGGGGGAGAGGGCTGGCAGGGGTCGGCAACCGAAAACCGCTCAATCGCCGCCGAACACCTCCGCATTTGCCTCGCCCAGCGCGGGCGCGCTGCTGCGCAGGCCGGGGCGGTTGCCGTCGAACTGCAACGGCAGGCCGATCAGGCCCAGCGGATAGCCGGTCAGGTGCTGTACCATGCCCGACGCGATGGTCTGGGGATGGGCCAGCACCTCCTGCGTGGTCTGGGTCGGGGCGCTGGGCACCCCGGCGTCATCCAGAATGCCCTGCCAGTGGCTGCGCGGTTCGCGCAGGAAGATGCCGGTCAGCATGGTCTTCAGTTCCACCCGGTGGGCGTCGCGCTGCGGATTGGTGGCGAAGCGCGGGTCGGTCTTCCATTCCGGGTGACCCAGCGCGTCCGCCAGCTTGAAGAACAGCCGGTCGTTGGAGGCGGCGACGATCTGATAGCCGTCGGCGCATTCGAATGCCTCATAGGGCGCGATGCCACGCACGCCGGAGCCGTGCCGCGTCGGTGACTTGCCAGTGACCTGAAAGTCGGCGGAATAGAAGGTCATCCACTGCACCGCAGTCTCGAACAGGGCCGCATCGACCACCCCGCCCTTGCCCGTCACGCCACGCCGCAGCAGGGCGGAGAGAATACCGATGGCGCACCACATGCCGGTGCCCATGTCGATGACGGAGATGCCGCAGCGCACCGGCGGGCGCCCCTCCTCCCCCGTCACGGACATGATGCCGCCGAAGGCCTGCATCAGCGCGTCGTAGCCGGGGCGGTCCTTCAGCGGGCCGCTGGCACCGAAGGCATGCAGGTTGCAGACGATCAGGCGCGGGTTGAGACCCAGCAGGGTCTCCGAATCCAGACCCAGCCGCGCCATGGCACCGGGGCGCATGTTCTGCACCACGATGTCGCCGTCGGCGGCAATACGCGCCTTCAGATCGTCCAGCGCCGCCTGGTCCTTCAGGTCAACGGTGATGGATCGCTTGTTGCGGTTCAGGGCGTGGAAGATCGTCGCCGTGCCGTCATCGGCGAAAGGCGGTCCCCAGACGCGGGCATCATCGCCCTCCAGCCGCTCCACCTTGATCAGTGTCGCCCCCAGTTCCGCCAGGATCGACCCCGCGAAAGGCCCCGCGACATTGCTGCCAAATTCGTAAGCCGTCAGTCCTTCCAGTGGCAAGGTCACGACCGGTTCTCCCCAAATGTTCCGCCTGCGGCGAACCTATGCCCCCGCAGCGGCGATGGTCAAACCGCGATGTCGGTATTGTTGCCGTCCGCGCCGTGCATGGACCGCCCCCCGGGAAGCACATTGACGCTAGGGTAGAGCCACCCGCTCAGGAGGCTGCACCCATGACCATCAGCGTCTTCGACTTGTTCAAGGTCGGTATCGGACCGTCCTCGACGCGCTGGACAGCCGTGCACTGACGGAAGCCACCGCCCGGGTGCGTGTCGACCTCTATGGCTCCCTCGCGCTGACCGGCCTCGGCCATGCCACGGACAAGGCGCTGATCCTCGGCCTGGCGGGTCAGGTGCCGGACAGGGTGGACGCGGACGACGCCGACCGCATGGTGGCGCAGATCCGCGAGAGCGGACGGATGCTGCTCGACGGGCGGGTAGAGATCGGCTTCGAGCCCCGCCGCGACCTCGACTTCCTGCTGACCGAGAGCCTGCCCGAGCATCCGAACGGCATGGTCTTCGTGGCCGAGGATGCCGCAGGCGCGGAACTGCACCGGGAGGTCATATTTTCCGTCGGCGGCGGTTTCATTCAGGACCAGGCGGAGATGCGCGGCGAGACTCCCGCCTGGGCGGGGCGCAACATCGCGGTGCCGCACCCCTTTGCCGGGTCCGTCGAACTGCTGGAACGCGGTCAGGCGACAGGGCTCAGCATCGCAGAGATGATGGCTGCCAACGAGGCGGCGATCAGCCCCGATCTTGATGTTTCAGCGCGCCTGCTCGAGATCTGGCAGGTGATGGAAAGCTCCATCGAGCGTGGCTGTCGGGAGACCGGCCTGCTGCCCGGCGGGCTGAAGGTGAAACGTCGCGCCCGTGCCATCCACCAGTCCCTGCTGGCGAAGCCGGAGGCCAGCATGAAGGATCCGCTGACGGTGATGGATTACATCAACCTCTACGCCCTGGCGGTGAACGAGGAGAATGCGGCCGGGGGCCGGGTCGTCACCGCGCCCACCAATGGCGCGGCGGGCGTCATCCCGGCCGTGCTGGCCTATTACACCCGCTTCGTGAACAGCGCCTCCGATGCCGGCGTCGTGAAATTCATGCTCACCGCCGCCGCCATCGGCAGCCTCTACAAGCTCAACGCCTCGATCTCGGCGGCGGAGGTCGGCTGTCAGGGCGAAGTCGGCGTCGCCTGCTCCATGGCCGCGGGCGGTCTCGCCGCCGTGCTGGGCGGCACCAACGAGCAGGTGGAGAATGCGGCCGAGATCGGCATGGAGCACAATCTGGGCCTGACCTGCGATCCCATCGGCGGGCTGGTGCAGATCCCCTGTATCGAGCGCAATGCCATGGGTGCCATCAAGGCCATCAACGCCGCCCGCCTGGCCCTGAAGGGCGACGGCACCCATTTCGTCAGCCTGGACCAGGTGATCGAGACCATGCGCGACACCGGCCGCGACATGGCCGCCACCTACAAGGAAACCTCCCTCGGCGGCCTCGCCCTCCGCATCCCGGTCAGCATGGTGGAGTGTTGATTGGGACCTGTCGAAGGAGACGATTCTAGGGCGGTCCAATGTTTGATC
>CAXBNO010000190.1:0-6444 GCA_963976775.1 uncultured Kordiimonadales bacterium | reverse complement strand
TGCGGCCCAGCGTTTCGGCTTCGAACTCACTTTCTTCCTGATGTTCGTGGTGGTCACGGTCCTGCTGATGCTTGCGGCCATCTGGCTGGCGCTGACCTTCTCGACGCGCATCTCCCGGCGGCTCGGCGGTGTCGTGGTGGCGGCCGAGAGGGTGCGGGAGGGTGATCTGTCCGCCCGCGTCGTCAATACGGGAGAGGACGACGAGATCGAGACACTGGGCCGGACCTTCAACCGGATGGCCCGACAGATCGAGAACCAGCAGGCCGAGCTGCAACTGGCCAACCGGACGGTGGATGAACGGCGGCGCTTCATGGAGACCGTGCTCGCGGGCGTCACTGCCGGTGTGATCGGGCTGGATACACGCGGCTTCATCGACGTGCCCAACCGTTCGGCCAGTCGGCTGCTTGACCTGTCCCAGTCCGATCTCGTCGGACGTCACCTCGACGAGGCCGTGCCTGAAATGGCTGGCCTGCTGCGGGATGCGACTGACCGTCCGAACCGTTTGGCGGAAGGCGAGATCAGCATCAGCCGCGAGGGCATGTCGAAGACGTTCTTTGTCCGTGTCGGTGCCGAGCGCCGCAACAGCGAGGTGCTGGGCTATGTCGTGACCTTCGACGACATCACGGACCTGGTTTCTGCCCAGCGCATGGCGGTCTGGGCCGACGTGGCGCGCCGCATCGCACACGAAATCCGCAACCCGCTGACGCCGATCCAGCTCTCTGCCGAACGTCTGAAACGCAAGTACCTCAAGCAGATACAGACGGATCCGGAGATATTCATTCAATGCACCGATACCATCGTCAGACAGGTCGGTGACATCGGTCGGATGATCGAGGAGTTCTCCGCCTTCGCCAGGATGCCGGCACCGGTGTTCCGCCCGGAGGATCTGGCGGATCTGATCCGCCAGTCCGCTTTCGCGGCGGAGGTCGCGAACCCCGACATCGACTACCAGCTTGAACTGGAACCCCTCGAATCGCCCCTGACCTGCGACCGCAGACAGGTCGCCCAGGTACTGACAAACGTCCTGAAGAACGCGTCGGAGGCCATTTCGGGTCGCGAGAATGGTACTGAGGCCGGTCGGATACGGGTGACACTGAAATGCCACAATGATGTCGCGGTGATAGCAGTCACGGACAATGGTATTGGTCTCCCCGAAACCGCGCGGGACCGCTTGACCGAGCCCTATGTGACCACAAGAGATAAGGGTACCGGACTGGGCTTGGCGATTGTCCGCAAGATCATGGAGGAGCACTCCGGGGTGTTGCAGATCGGTGATGCACCCGATGGACAGGGGGCAGAGGTCCGCCTCTGCTTTCCGCTGAGGCACCCCGCGCCGGAGAGCGAAGCGGGCGAACAGGAATTGAGGGTATTGGCGACCGATGGACATACTGATCGTCGATGATGAAGCCGACATCCGGGAGCTTGTTTCCGGAATTCTGGAGGATGAGGGTTACGTCACACGTGTGGCCGGGAATGCAGACGAGGCTCTGGCCGCCGTCGGCGAGCGCGCACCTTCAATGGTCATTCTCGATATCTGGCTGCAGGGCAGCCGACTGGACGGGCTGGAGATCCTGGAGGTGATCCAGCAGATGGTGCCCGAGACCCCCATCGTCATGATCAGCGGCCACGGCACCATCGAGACCGCAGTCGCTGCCATCCAGCGTGGTGCCTACGACTTCATCGAGAAGCCGTTCAAGGCAGATCGCCTGACCCTGATCGTCGAACGCGCGCTGGAAGCCACCCGACTGCGCCAGGAGAATGCGGAACTGCGCACGCGGGCAGGGCGCGACACCGACCTGATCGGCGAATCCGCGCCAATGACCGCGCTGCGCAGCGAGATTGAGCGTGTGGCCCCGACCAACAGCCGCGTCATGGTTTCCGGGCCGCCGGGCAGCGGCAAGGAAGTGGTCGCGCGCAACCTGCACAACCTGTCACGCCGCTCCGGTGGCCCGTTCATCGTGGTCAGCGCGGCCACCATCGAACCCGACCGCATGGAACTGGAGCTGTTCGGGGAGGAAGCGCGCCAGGAGTCTGCCGGCGGACCCCGAAAGATTGGATTGCTGGAACGTGCGCACGGTGGAACCCTGTTCCTCGATGAAGTCTCCGACATGCCGGCACAGACCCAGAACAAGATACTGCGTGTCCTGCTGGACCAGACCTTCCAGCGTATCGGGGGCAGTCGGCCGGTCAGTGTCGATGTCCGTGTCATCTCCTCGACCAGCCGGGACCTGCCACAACTGGTGGAAGCGGGCCTGTTTCGCGGCGATCTGTTTCACCGCCTGAACGTGGTGCCGATCAATGTGCCGCCGCTGCGGAGGGTGCGGGAGGATATTCCGGCCCTGGTCGACTATTTCATGCAGCGCACGGCAGACAACTCGGGCCTGGCACCACGCCCGGTGGCGGAGGCGGCCATCGCCGCGCTGCAGTCCTGTGACTGGCCCGGCAATGCGCGCCAGCTGCGCAATGTGGTGGAGCGGTTGCTGATCATGGCGCCGGGCGAAACCCGATCACCGATCACGCTGGAAATGCTGCCGCAGGACATCACCAATCCGGCTGCGGCCACGCTGCGCCCTGATACGGGCAAGGAAATCATGTCCCTGCCGCTCAGGGAGGCGCGGGAGATCTTCGAACGCGAGTATCTGCTGTCGCAGATCGACCGCTTCGGCGGCAATGTCACCAAGACGGCTGCCTTTGTCGGCATGGAGCGCTCCGCCCTGCACAGGAAGCTCAAGCTGCTTGGTGTCACGTCGGAGCGCGGGCGCTAGATCAGGGAACCACCTGACCAGGGGGGTCGCCGCAAAGGGCTCCGTGACGGCAAATGGTTCGAATTCCATCGCAAACTGAATTCCACTAGGATGCGTCGTCGGCCCGGACAATTCCGTTCGCGAGGCGATGCTGCAATCGACGGGTTGGCGTTTCATGAAAGTGATTGTCTGCGGAGCGGGACAGGTCGGGTCCAACATTGCGCGCCATCTGGCGGCGGAGCGCAACGACGTGACCATCATCGACCAGTCACCTGAACTGATCCGCCGGATCAGTGAGACATATGACGTCCAGGGGCTGGTCGGCTTTGCCTCTCACCCCGACATGCTGGACCGGGCAGGGGCCGCCGACGCCGACATGCTGGTGGCCGTGACCTTCGCCGACGAGGTCAACATGGTGGCCTGTCAGGTGGCGCACTCGATCTTCGATGTGCCGACCAAGATCGCGCGCATCCGGGCACAGAGTTACCTCCGACCCTCGTTCTCGAACCTCTTCACCCGCGACCACATGCCGATCGACGTGATCATCTCGCCGGAGCGGGAAGTGGCTGAGGCGGTGAACCGCGCCCTGCACATGCCGGGCGCATTCGACATGCTGCCTTTCGCCGACGACCTGGTCCGGATGATCGGCGTCCATATCGACAGCGATTGCCCCATCGCGCACCAGCAGCTTGGCCAGTTGACGGAACTGTTCCCGAACCTGAACATCATCGTCACCGGCATCGTGCGGGCGGGGAAGCTGTTTGTTCCCACCTCCGTTGACCAGATGCTGCCCGGGGACGATGTCTACTTCGTGGTCGATACCGACCATGCAGCCCGCGCCATGCCCCTGTTCGGGCATGACGAGCACGAGGCGCAGCGGGTGGTCATCATCGGTGGCGGAAACATCGGCCTCTTCCTCGGCAATGCGCTGGAGCAGCAGGAGGGCCGGGTCAATCTGAAGATCGTGGAGTTTGACCGGGCACGTGCGGAACTGGTTGCCGAGAAACTGGACAAGACCGTCGTGATCTGCGGCAATGCGCTGGATATGGAGATCATGGACGAGGCCAATATCGCCTCCGCCCATGCCATTGTCGCGCTGACCAATGATGATGAAACCAATATCCTGGCATCACTGATGGCCAAGCAGCTTGGCTGCGAAACGGCCATCACGCTGGTGAACAACCAGGCCTATCAGTTGCTGGTGGGATCGCTCGGCATCGACGTTGCCATCGATCCCCGCGCCACGACGGTTTCAAGCATCCTGCGCCATGTCCGGCGTGGACGGATCAAGAATGTCTATTCGCTGCGTGACGGCGTGGCGGAGGTCATGGAGGCGGAAGCGCTTGAGACTTCTGCCCTCGTCGGCAAGCCGTTGCGGGAGATCGCGCTGCCGGAAGGCGTGATCATCGGCGCGGTGGTGCGCCGCAAGGCGGTGCTGAAGCCGCGTGGAACAATGGTCATCGAACGCGATGACCGGGTAATCTTCTTTGCCCTCAGGGAGAGCGTGAAGAAGCTGGAGAAGCTGCTGGCCGTCGGTCTCGACTTCTTCTGACCGACCGCGAGCACATCATGTGCAGGTTGCAGCACAGGCGGGGATATCGGAAATGGCGCTGACGGCTGTCATCGCGATCTTCGGCTGGGCCACGGTGATCTTCGCCGCAGCCATGTTGCTGCCGATTCCCGTGGCGCTGTTCTATGGGGAGACGGGAACACCCTTTACCTTTCTCGTCTCGGCCCTGATCACGGCCATGGTCGGGGGGGCGCTGACTGTCGCCTCTCTGGGCTCAACACATCACCGCACCGGTCGGCGGGAGGCATTCCTGCTCGCGGTCATGATCTGGGTCATGCTGCCGGTCTTCGGTGCCCTGCCGTTCCTGACGGTTGCCGAGCCGCTGGATGCCTTCCTGGAGTCCATGTCCGGGCTCACGACCACCGGTTTCAGCGTCTTTGACACGCCGGAGGCGCTGCCGCGGTCGCTGCTGTTCTGGCGGGCGGAGCTGCAATGGTTGGGCGGACTGGCCACCATCTTGCTCGCCGTCGTGCTGCTGGGCCTGTTTGGTCTGGGCGGACTGGCTGTCTACCGCAGCGCCATTCCCGCAGGTGACAGCACCGCGCTCTCGGGACGCATCAGGGACACCCTGTCCGCGATCTGGTGGGTCTATGGCATCATGACCCTGAGCTGTGCGCTGTCGCTCTGGCTCAGCGGCGTGAGGCCATTCGATGCCCTGTGCTATGCCATGAGCACGGTCTCGACGGGCGGCTTCGTCACCTCGTCCGAGGGCGTGGCAGGGTTCTCCTCCATCGGCATGGCGATCCTGGTCGTATTCATGTGGGGATCGGCGCTGAATTTCACGCTGCACTGGGCCGCCTGCCACGGGCGCTTGCGGGTGTACTATGCCGACCCCGAGTTCAGGGCCTTTGGCAGGCTCTGCCTGATAGCGGCGGCGCTCATCGCGCTGGTTCATGCGTCAGTCACGGGGGGCGATCCGCTTGCATCGATCGGCGCCGCACTGTTCGCGGTCGCTTCCGTGGCTTCAACGACCGGGTTCGTGGGGCTCTCCATGGAATCCGGTGTGATCGATGTTCCGTGGCCGACCGGCGTATCCGTTGTCCTGCTGACCCTGATGATGATCGGCGGTGCCGCCGGCTCGACGGCTGGGGGATTCAAGCTCATGCGCTTCGCGCTGCTGATTCGTCAGGGCGGTGCCGAACTGGCACGCCTGTCGTTCCCCAATGGCATCAAGCTGGTCAGCTATGGCGGGTATCGTGTTGAATCCGCTGTGCTCAGATCAGCCTGGAACTATGTGATCCTGTTTGCCATTTCGGTTGCGGTTCTGGCCTTGCTGATCGATCTTGATGGCCACGATCTGCCGACCGCGCTTGCCCTGGCCATCGGTGCCATGAGCAACGCCGGCCAGGCGATCTCGATTGTCAGTCTCGACCCGGTGTCCAAAGTTGGTATCGTGATCGGCATGCTGGCGGGCCGTCTGGAACTGCTGGCACTGATCGGTCTGTTCATGCCGTCTTTCTGGGGACGGTAGATCGTCAGGCCTTGCAATTGCTTCAACAGGATACGGGATCAACGCAGTGGGCAGAGTGGCATTCGTGAACGGCCAGTACGTTCCACACGGTCTTGCAAGCGTACATGTGGAGGATCGGGGCTATCAGTTTGCAGATGGCGTCTATGAGGTCATTCCCGTCATCGCGGGCAAGCAGGTGGATGGTATCGGTCACAGGGAACGTCTGGCCCGGAGCATGCGGGAACTGCGCATCACGCCCCCCATGACCGACCGTGCGCTGGCACTGGTGATCGGCGAAGTGATCCGTCGCAACCGGGTCCGCACCGGCCACGTCTATCTGCAGGTGACGCGTGGTGTGGCCCCGCGTGACCATGCCTTTCCGGCTGATCCGGAGCCGGCCATCGTTGTCTATGCCAACAGCAAGCCCGCTGGAGGTCTGGGGAAGCAGGCAGAAGTGGGGGTGCAGGTCATCACTGCACCGGACGAGCGCTGGGCACGGTGCGACATCAAGACGGTGGGGCTGCTGCCCAACTGCCTGGCCAAGCAATCGGCGCGGGAGGCCGGTGCCCATGAGGCCTTCATGTATGATTCGGATGGCTACGTGACGGAGGGCAGTTCCACCAATGCCTGGATCGTCGACAGTGAGGGGCGGCTTGTCACCCGCCCCGTGAGCCATGACA
>CAXBNO010000189.1:0-6457 GCA_963976775.1 uncultured Kordiimonadales bacterium | reverse complement strand
GGAACTTGCCGTCGGCGTCCAGTGCCAGCTCGACCTTCGTCACGTGGTCGCGGGCATGGGCGTCGGACAGGAAGGCCTCGGTACGGTCGGAGGTCCATTTGACCGGACGCTCCAGCAATCTGGCGGCCACCGTCATGATGGCCTCCTCGGCATAGTGATAGATCTTGGAACCGAAGCCGCCGCCGACATCCGGGGCGAAGATGCGCAGCTTGTGCTCTGGAATCTGCAGTACGAAGGCACCCATCAGCAGCCGGATCACATGCGGGTTCTGGCTGGTTGTATAGAGCGTGTGCTCGCCGCTGGCATTGTCATAGTCACCAATGGCGCAGCGCGGCTCCATCGCGTTCGGCACCAGACGATTGTTGATCAGTTCCAGGGAGGTGACGTGGTGCGCCTTCTCGAACGCGGCATCCACGGCGGCACGGTCCCCGATCTCCCAGTCGAAGCACTGGTTGTCCGCAGCCTCGTCATGCACCGCGGCCGGCGCGTTCTGCAGCGCCTCCCGCATGTCGATGACGGCGGGCAGTTCCGTGTAGTCGATATCGACCAGCTCTGCTGCGTCACGGGCCTGGGTCTTGGTCTCGGCGATCACCACGGCGACGGGATCACCCACATGGCGGACCTTGCCCTCGGCCAGGATCGGGTGCTTGGGCTCGATCATCGGCTCTTCGCCCTTGCCGATGACCTGCCAGCCACAGGGCAGGCCACCGAAGGCCGCGAAATCCTCCGACGTCAGCACGGCGACCACACCCGGTGCGGCCAGCGCCGCAGCCTTGTCGATGCCATTGATGGTGGCGTGGGCGTGGGGTGACCGCACGATGATGGCGTGGGTCTGATTCAGCAGGTTGATGTCGTCGGTGTACTTGCCGCGACCGCGCACGAACCGAAAGTCTTCCTTGCGCAGAACGCTGGCGCCAATTCCCTGTTCAGTCATGTTGCCTCCTCAGGGCCCGTGTCCGTCGATCAGGCCGACGTCTGTGCCGTGGGGCCCGTTTCCTGGGGTATGGGTGCGGCGGTCTTCCGCCGCCGTCACCCGATCATGCTACTGCCGCGCGATGGTTCAGCCGCGCATCGCCTCCGCACCTGCCTTGATGCTCTTGACGATGTTGTGATAGCCGGTGCAGCGGCAGATGTTACCCTCCAGCCATTCACGGATCTCGGTCTCCGACGGATCGGCGTTGTGCTTCACCAGATCGATCGCGCTCATGATCATCCCCGGGGTGCAGAATCCGCACTGCAGGCCGTGGTTCTCCCGGAAAGCCGCCTGCATCGGATGCAGGTCGTCGCCCTTGGCCAGCCCCTCGATCGTGGTGACTTCCGCACCGTCGGCCTGAACCGCCAGCATGGTGCAGCTCTTGGCGGAATCACCGTCCACATGCACGACACAGGCGCCGCACTGGCTGGTGTCACAGCCGACATGCGTCCCGGTCAGTCGTTGCTGATCGCGCAGGAACTCGACAAGCAGGGTGCGCGATTCAACTTCACCGCTGACCTTCTTGCCATTGATCGTCATCGTCACGTTTGCCATGTGACCCCGTCCTCCCTTGGTCGAAGATATCTTGTGTGTATCCTGTATCGCCTTGGCCTCAGGCTCAAGAGACGAGAGCGACCAGAACGAGAATCAATCCTGCAGCCCCCAGGAACCAGATCCAGGCGGGCAGTCGCCCTGACCCTGCCGGCTCCGGTTTCGGTGGCTGTGAAGGCGCGGCCTGCGGCGTCGGGCGCATCTCTGCTTCCGGCTGCGGCACATCGCTGACCGCCATCTCCGGTGCCGGGGTGTCAGCATCCGCCGGATCGGTCTCCGCCACCGGCTGAGCCGGTGCCGCTTCCGGGGCGTCAGCTTCCGGTGCCGCGGTCTCCTCCGGCGCCTCCGGCGCGCTGCCATCGCCCGGAGTCTCGACATGCTCCCGGAAGTTGCTGAAGAACTGGTCGGCCAGCTTCTTGGCGGTGCCGTCGATCAGGCGGGAGCCGATCTGGGCCAGCTTGCCGCCAACCTGGGCATCGACCTCATAGCTCAGCACCGTGCCGCCGCCGTCGCGTGCGTCCAGCCGCACATCCGCGCCGCCCTTGGCAAATCCGGCCGCGCCACCCTTGCCCGAGCCTTCGATGCGGTAGGACTCGGGCGGGTTGAGGTCCTTCAACTCGACGGAGCCGTTGAACCTGGCCTTCACCGGTCCGACCTTGGCGGTCACCGTCGCCGTCAGTTCGTTCTCTCCGGTCCTGTCCAGCGACTCGCAGCCGGGAATGCAGGCGCGCAGTACATCCGGGTCGTTCAGGGCTTCCCAGACCTTCTGCCGGTCTGCCTCGAGTTCATAGGTTCCGGTGATCTTCACTGGCTCACCTCCCTGTCAGGTTGGGCTGTTCGGGCACATGGTCACCCGAAGCGTTTGTGATTGGCCGGAAACGTAGTGCGTCCAGAGCCCGTTGCCCAATGAGCGGCCCGGCCTTACGGGGCTTTGCGTCCCTATGACGCATCCAATCCGTTCCTCGCTGCCGCACCCTGAGACGCATGACCTACAAGATCGATATCGCCATCATCGGAGCGGGTGCCTGGGGCAATGCCCTGCAGGCCGCCATTGGCCGTGCAGGCCCCGGAACGATACTTGTCGGGCGGGAACCGGAGCAGCAACGCAGTGCCGTGGCGGGGGCCGACGCACTGCTGCTGGCCGTGCCTGCCCAGACGATCCGCGGCGTCCTGCAGGGCCTTGCGGACAGCATTGATCCCGCTTTGCCCATCCTGATCTGCGCCAAGGGCCTGGAACGGGAAACCGGGGCCCTGTTGCCCGAAGTGGCGGCGGAGCTCCTGCCGCACAATCCGGTGGGCATGCTTTCGGGTCCGAACTTCGCCGGGGAAATCGCACGCGGCCTGCCTGCGGCGGCGGTTCTGGCCGCTGAATCGCTGGAGAAGGCCGAATACTGGGCCGCCGCCCTTGGTTCACCCGCCTTCCGCCTCTACGCCAGCGATGATGTGACGGGTGTGGCGCTGGGCGGTGCCATGAAGAACGTGCTGGCCATCGCCGCAGGGGCGGTGACAGGCGCGGGGCTGGGCCTGAACGCCCGGGCCGCCGTGATCTCGCGCGGGCTGGCGGAACTGCGTCGGCTGGGGCGGGCCATGGGTGCCCGCGACGAGACCCTGGCCGGCCTTTCCGGGCTCGGCGATCTGGTGCTTACCTGTACCGACGAGACCTCGCGCAACTTTGCCTTCGGCGCGGCGCTGGGGCGTGACGGTGATCTGCCGGATGTACTGGTCGAAGGGGTGCATTCCGTGGAGCCGCTGGTGCAGCGTGCGGCGGCACTGGGGGTCGAGCTGCCCATCGCCATGGCCGTGCATGAGGTGCTGCACCTGGGCACACCGCTGCGTCAGGCGGTGGCCGACCTGCTCGCCCGCCCTGTGCGTGCTGCAGGAAACTGAGCGTGCGCCGTCAGGCTGCCGAAGGCCTCAGATCCCGGCCTTCAGGAAATCGTGCACGGTGTCGTAGAGCGCATGACGACGGCTTTCCAGCAGCATGGAATGGGTCGCGCCGCCGATCAGGGTGAAACGCTTCTCCCGCGCCGAACCCAGCCGGTCGAACACATCACGGCCCTGTTCCGGTGTTGTCTCATGGTCCCATTCGCCCACCACGATCTGGGTCGGGCAAGTGATGCGTGACGGATCCCACGTCGGGTCATTCTTCAGCCAGTGCTGCTGCACGTCCTGCACTACACCGGCCGGGGCGCGCAGGAACGGTGGCTGATGGTTGCCGGCTTCCGGGTCGGTGGCGACAGCGGCTTCCGCCCAGGCGCGCATGGCCTCCGGCGTGCTGATCGCGGCCTTCTGGTCATCGTCCAGACCGATGCACCAGCGGCTCACCACTGCCTCGGCCTCCACCTTCCGCCACGCGCCGGGGGCGCCCATCGCACCGATCCCCTGTGTCGAGACGCGGCACCAGAGCGCCCCGGAAAGCACCAGGCGCCGGACCTTGTCCGGGTTGCGTGCCGTGACGCCGCCGCCAATCGCGGTTCCCCAGGAATAGCCGACCAGGTCGAGTTGCTGAAGGCCACGCCGTCCGAGAATGAAGTCGATGGCGCGCTCCACATCCTGCTCTGCCACGGCGGTGCGGATGATCGGCGGATTGTCCTCCGCCGGGGCCGCCATCTCGGCCGGACGGTCGGACAGGCCATAGCCTGGCAGATCGATGCACCAGACATCGAAGCCACGTGCCGCCATCCAGTCCATCCAGGACACACCGCCCACCGCGTAGTCGAACATGATGGTGGAGGGGTAGGTCGCACCATGGATGAACAGGACTGCCGGACCTTCCGCGTCCACATGCTTGTTGCGCAGCGCCGTCTTAAGTCCCGGCAGGCTGCTTTCTATGAAATGATCCACGCTGTTCATGCTGTCCGCCGTCGTCATCACATCACTGCCCCGATCTGCCAGGGCAGGAACTCGTCATCACCGAAGCCCAGCCGCTCGGAACAGGTGAGGTCGCCGGAGGCGACCTCGATAATCCGGTCAAAGATCATCTGCCCCATCTCCTCTCGCCATCCACCACCAGGCCGCAGTTGATGTCCATGTCGTCGGACAGACGCGAATACATCGCCGTGTTGGTAGCCAGCTTCATCGACGGCGTCGGCTTGCAGCCGAAGACGGAGCCGCGCCCCGTGGTGAAGCAGACGACATTGGCCCCGCCCGCGACAAAGCCGGTGACGGAGACGGGGTCGTAGCCGGGAGTGTCCATGAAGACGAAACCCTTGGCGGCGATCTTCTCACCGTAGCTGTAGACATCGACCAGGTTCGTCGTGCCGCCCTTGGCCGCCGCGCCCAGGCTCTTCTCCAGAATGGTGGTCAGGCCGCCGGCCTTGTTGCCCGGACTCGGGTTGTTGTCCATGGAGCCGCTGTTGCGGGCGACATAGTCTTCCCACCAGTGGATCTTGGTGATCAGTTTCTGCGCCACCTCTTCCGACACCGCGCGGCGTGTCAGCAGGTGTTCCGCACCATAGATCTCCGGGGTCTCGCCCAGACAGGCGGTGCCACCGTGGCGGACCAGCAGGTCGGCTGCGGCACCAAGCGCCGGGTTGGCCGAGATGCCGGAATAGGCATCGGAGCCGCCGCATTCCAGCCCCAGGATCAGCTCCGACGCGGGGATCGGTTCACGCGCCTTGGCGTTGGCATGGGGCAGCATCTCCTTCACCAGATCGATGCCCTTGCGGACTGTCGCGGTGGTGCCGCCGGAGTCCTGGATGGTGAACATGTGCAGCAGAGGGCCGGGCTTCAGCCCCTCCACATCCATCATCGTGCCCAGTTGTGCGGCCTCGCAGCCGAGACCGATGAACAGCAGTCCGGCGAAATTGGCGTGACGCGCATATCCGGCAAAGGTGCGCGACAGCATCCGCATGCCCTCGCCGTCGGCGGCCATGCCGCAGCCGGTGCCGTGGGTCAGGGCGACCACGCCGTCGACGTTCGGGAACGCAGCCAGCATCTCGGGGCTGCGGAAGTGGTCGGCGACGTAGCGGGCGACCGTGGCGGAACAGTTCACCGAGGTCAGCACACCGATGTAGTTGCGGGTCGCCGCGCGACCGTTGTCACGCCGGAAGCCCTGAAACACGGCCCGCTCATGCTCCGCGAAATGGTCCGTGGGCCGCACGTCCTGGCCGATGGCATAGTCCCGCTCGAAATTTCCGAACAGGCAGTTGTGGGTGTGAACATGATCGCCGGGCGCGATCCCGCCCTCCGCAAAGCCGATGATCTGATTGTACTTTCGCACCGGATCACCGGGACTGATCCCGCCCAGCGCAATCTTGTGACCGGCGGGAATATGGTGGTTCGCGGTGACGCCATAGGGCGCGATCTGCGTGCCGGGCAGGATGTCCACCCGCGCCACGGCGACATTGTCGGCCCGGTCCAGCCGGATCGTCAGAGCTTCGGTCATTCCCCGTCCTCCCCTGTTTTGCAGGCAAGGATAGGCCCTATCCACGCCCTTGCGAAGGGGATGTCACCAGGGAACGCACTTTCCGTTCTGGTCAAGGAATGCGCCATTGTCGTCAGGGCTCAGACAGGCGATGACATTCAGTATCTCCCTGGCGGCGGTATCCGGCTGCCTCACGGTCAGTCCGTCGGCACTGAAGGGTTCCGAGAGAGCGGTTGCGACCGTACCCGGATGCAGCGCAACACAGATGGCGCCGGGGTTGCGGCGGTGCAGTTCGATCGACTGCGTATGCACGATCTGGTTCAGCGCCGCCTTCGAGGCGCGGTAACTGGTCCAGCCCCCCAGCCTGTTGTCGCCGATGCTTCCCACGCGTGCCGACAGTGCGGCGAAGACCGCGCGACCGCTGGATGGCAGCAGGGGCAGAAGGTGCTTCATCACCAGTGCCGGGCCGATGGTGTTGATTGCGAAGGCCTTCGCCATGTGCTCCGGGTCGAGATGCCGCCATGTCTTCTCCGGCCTGTAACGTGTGTCATGCAGGAATCCGGTGG
>CAXBNO010000188.1:0-6460 GCA_963976775.1 uncultured Kordiimonadales bacterium | reverse complement strand
GCGCCATTCAGCCGTTCTGCGGTGCGCAGGATGGCATCATGCTCGACCGCCGAGACCAGTATCCGGCGGTCAGGCCAGGCCGACAGGGCCCAGTTGCCGGCTTCCGTCCCGCCACCTGTGAAACACACGTCCGCCGCCCGACAACCGGCCAGTGCCGCAACCTGGCGGCGGGCCGTATCCAGCCGCGCGCGGGCAGCACGACCTTCCGCGTGTACGCTGGACGGATTGCCGGCGCCGTCCATGGCGGCCTGCATCGCCGTCCTGGCCTCGGGCCGCAGTGGCGCGGTCGCGTTGAAATCCAGATAGTGTCGCTGCTTCAGCATGGTGCCAGATCAGCACCGGCACGCCGTGCCGTCAATCTTCACCGCAGGAAATGACGCGCACCAGCGGCTCGGCGTCCTTCGCCTGCTGCGCTTCCAGTTCGTCCACCCGTGCCCGCAGGGCTTCCATCTCCGCCAGCATCATCGCCATCTTCTGGGCCACGGGGCTGGTCGTGCCATCCGTCGGCATGCCGTAGGCGGCGAAGGTCGGCAGGTGATCGTCGGGGTTCTCCACCAGTCGCGGCTTCGCCTTGTTCACCACTTCGGCGGGGATGCCGACCACGGTCGCACCCGGTGGCACTTCCTTCACGGCCACGGCGTTTGCGCCGACACGCGCGCCCTTGCGGACGATGATGGGACCCAGCACCTGTGCGCCTGAGCCGACGATGACGTCATCCTCCAGCGTCGGGTGCCGCTTCTGGCCAACCTGTGCCGCGGAGTTCACGGACGGTGCGACCCCGCCCAGCGTCACGTCATGGTACAGGGTGACGTTGTTGCCGATCTCCGCCGTCTCCCCGATCACGACGCCCATGCCGTGGTCCACGAAGAAGCCCGAGCCGATGATGGCGCCCGGATGAATCTCGATGCCTGTCAGGAACCGCCCGATCTGGGATAGCCACCGCCCGGCCAGATGCAGCTTGCGCTGCCACAGCCAGTGCGCGGCACGATAGATCAGCACGGCATGAAAGCTGGGGTAACAGAGCGCAACCTCGAGCATCGACTTGGCGGCGGGATCCCGCGCCATGATGGCCTTGATGTCAGATCGCAGAGACTGCCACATGGCGTCACTCCCCGGTGCATTGTTCCGGATGCGGAACAGCACCCGATACCAGCTATATATTCTACGCATTTTGTTCGTCAAACCACCACCCGCTCACATAGGGGTGTCCGGAAAACTGGAATAGCTGCACCAATAGGCGTATATGGGGCGCCGCCCCGCGGATTCCTGCGCTGTGCCGCACAGCATTGCAGGTGATGCCCCCAAATTTGTCTGAGGATCATTCAGTCCCCATGCCCGAAGTCATTTTCAACGGACCGGAAGGTCGTCTCGAAGGTCGCTATCACCACGTCGAGGACGACACTGCGCCGATTGCCCTGATACTGCATCCGCACCCGCTCTACGGCGGCAACATGAACAACCGGCTTGTCTTCAACATGTTCCAGCTGTTCAAGGCGCGGGGATTTTCGGTGTTGCGGTTCAACTTCCGGGGGGTTGGCCGCAGCCAAGGTGAACACGACCAGGGCATCGGCGAGCTCTCCGATGCCGCCTCGGCGCTCGACTGGATGCAGCAGATCAAGCCGGACGCGCGCGCCTGCTGGATCGGTGGCTATTCGTTCGGAGCCTGGATCGGCATGCAGTTGCTGATGCGCCGGCCCGAGGTCGAAGGCTTCATCTCCGTCTCCCCCCCCGCCAACATGTTCGATTTCACCTTCCTCGCACCGTGCCCGTCATCGGGCATCATCGTGCAGGGTACGGAAGACGATCTGGTGCCGGAGCCGGATGTGCAGAAGCTGGTGGATCGCCTGAAGACGCAGAAGGGGATCATCATCGACTATGAGAAGATCGATGGTGCCAACCATTTCTATGAGCAGGAGATGGAAGAGGTCGATCAGTTGATCGGCAGCTACGTCGATCGCCGCCGTGCCGCGATCGAGGGGCTCTGAGTCACCTCTGCAAGATCATTCCGCCGCTGACCTCTGACCCGGCCAGACGACTTCTCCGCCGGGCATGGGATGCGGCACGCCTGTGGTGCCGGGCAGACTGAGCGGCAGGTCCCGCCACGCCCTGACGGCCAGGAAGGCGAAGGCCTGTGCCTCCACCGCATCGCCGTCATGGCCGATGACCTCCACGGGTTCCACGGGCGCGCCCAGCACAGCGGCCAGTCGTTGCATCAGTGCCGGATTGTGCCGTCCGCCACCGGTCACCAGCCAGCGCAGCGGTGGTTGCGGCAGGTGAGGCAGGGCACGCGCGACCGATTGCGCCGTGAACTCGGTCAGGGTTGCTGCTCCATCCTCGATCGTGAGCGTTTCCGGCCAGCTTTCGGGCTGGAATTCTTCCCGATCCAGAGACTTTGGTGGCGGACGGTCGAAATAGGCATTGTCCATCAGACCGCGCAACCAGTCCGCATCGACCTGACCGGCCGCCGCCGCCATGCCGTCGGTGTCACGGCCGGTTCCGGTACGCCGCAGCATCCAGTCGTCGATCAGGGCGTTGGCGGGTCCGGTATCGAAGGCCAGCAGGCTGGCCTCGTCTTCCCCGATCCAGGTGACGTTGCCGACTCCGCCCAGGTTCAGCACGGCAAGTGGCCGGGGCAGACCGGCAGTCATGGCGGCATGGAACAGCGGTGCGAAAGGTGCACCCTGGCCACCGGCTGCCACATCCGCCTTGCGGAACCCGGTGACGGTGGGCAGGCCATAGCGATTGGCAAGCGCCAGGGCGTCACCGATCTGCACGGTCACCCGCCGCGATGGGTCGTGGAAGGTCGTCTGGCCGTGAAATCCGATCAGTTGCGGTCGGGCGTCGGGAAATTCCGCCAGAAAGCTGTCGATGGCACGGACATGGGCCGCCGTCACCGCAGCCCTCGCCGTATCGGAGGCGACCGGCTGGCCGAAGTCGGCGCGGATCGCTGCCTGCTCCTCCGGCAGATAGCCGTATCCGGAACGGGGGCCGAGTTCGGCAATGGTTTCGCCATCGCTGGTCAGCAGCGCCACGTCGACACCGTCGACGGAGGTTCCGCTCATCAGTCCAAGCACGGTCATGGGGGCATCGCTTCCGGTCATGGGGGGAGTGTGCTACAGCCGCCACCGAACGCCAAGGCAGCTTCGCCGCGGCAGGACGATCCAGTACCCGAAGGCAACACGATGACCAGTCCCCATACCGCTGTTCGCTCCGACTTCCTGAACGCCATGCACAGCCGTGGCTACGTGCATCAGTGCACCGATACGGCAGGTCTCGATGCCGCGCTGAGCGACGGGGTGGTTCCGGCCTATATCGGGTTCGACTGCACGGCGGACAGCCTGCATGTCGGCAGCCTGGTCCAGATCATGATGCTGCGCTGGCTGCAGCAGACCGGTCACAAGCCCATCGTGCTGCTGGGCGGTGGCACGACGCGGATCGGCGACCCGTCAGGGCGCGACGCCGCGCGGCAGTTGCTGACCGATGAGGATATCGCCCGCAACATGGCCGGTATCCGCCAGGTGTTCGAGAAGTTCCTGACCTTTGGCGACGGCCCGACCGACGCGATCATGGTCAACAACGCCGACTGGCTGGACGGGCTGGCCTATATTCCGTTCCTGCGGGACGTGGGACGGCATTTCTCCGTCAACCGGATGCTGAGCTTCGATTCGGTGAAGCTGCGGTTGGAACGGGAACAGTCGCTGACGTTCCTGGAATTCAACTACATGATCCTGCAGGGCTACGATTACCTGGAACTGTCGCGCCGTGTCGGCTGCCTGCTGCAGATGGGCGGATCGGACCAGTGGGGCAATATCGTCAATGGCGTCGAACTGACCCGCCGCATCGACCAGCGGGAGATCTTTGGCCTGACCTCCCCGCTGATCACCCTGGCCAACGGCCAGAAGATGGGCAAGACGGCGCAGGGTGCGGTCTGGCTGAACGAGGATCGGCTCAGCGCCTATGACTACTGGCAATTCTGGCGCAACACGGCGGATGCCGACGTCATCCGCTTCCTGAAGCTGTTCACCGAACTGCCCCTGGACGAGATCGAGGCGCTGTCGCGGCTGGAGGGGCAGGAACTGAACGAGGCCAAGAAGCGCCTCGCTGATGCCGCCACGACGATGGTGCATGGCGCTGCCGCCGCCGCTGCCGCCGCCGAGACCGCCCGCAAGGCCTTCGAGGATGGTGACAGCGCCGAGGGCCTGCCGACGCTGGACGTGTCCGCTGCCACGGTCGCGGAGGGCGCGGCACTGATCGATCTGATGATCGGGGCCGGAATGGCGAAGTCGCGCGGCGAGGCGCGGAAGCTGATCCGCGGTGGCGGGGTTCGCCTGGCGGACGAGAAGGTTGCCGACGAGGGGCTGACCCTGAACCCGGATGCCTTTGGTGACGGCAGCGTGAAGCTTTCCGTCGGCAGGAAGCGGCACGTCCTTGTGCGCATTGTCGATTGATACGGGCGGTTCAGCGCAGTTTGGCTGATCCGCTTGCCCCGCAACCCGGACTCAATTGCCGGATTCGGAAAATTTTACCTGATTGCTCTGGGAAGCAGCCCGGAACCCGGCAGTTGCTGCCGGGTGGCAATCGAACGAATTTCATTCAGTATGCATAAATAGACAAGTAAAATCAGAAGGTAACGCGATTCTGGCATAGTTGGCACATAGGTTGAAATCAGTTCGGTACACGGCGCCAAGGCGCTCAACAGGTGTACCGGGGGACCAGAGAAGAAGGTTCCCACGAACAGGAGAAGACCTAATGACACTTTCGGTGAACACCAATGTCAGCGCGATGGTGGCCCTTCAGCAACTCAACGTGACCAATCGCGATATGGCGGAGGTTCAGACCCGTATCAATACCGGCCTGAAGGTTGCCGGTCCGAAGGACAATGGCGCGGTCTATGCCATCGCCCAGAACATGCGCGGCGAGATCGCCGGGTTCGAGGCGGTGAAGACAGCCCTGGACAACGCGGTCAGCGTCGTCGATGTGGGTCTGGCCGCCGGGCAGTCGATTTCGGACCTGCTGATCGAGATGAAGGAAAAGGCGGTTGCCGCCCTGGACTCCAGCCTCGATACCTCCAGCCGCAACGCGCTGCAGAACGATTTCGCTGCCCTGCGTGACCAGATCGGGACCATTGCCGGCAATGCCGAGTTCAACGGCTTCAACATGCTGGATGGCTCGGTCTCCTCCATCGCCGTGCTGGCCAATCCGGATGGTGATACCATCACCGTGACGGCCCAGAACATGACCACCGGCACGGCCGGACTGGCCCTGTCCGCCCTGTCGCTGGCGACCGCAACCAACGCAACGGCTGCGCGCTCCGCGATCGACTCGGCCATTGATACGGCCAACCAGCAGCTTGCCCAGTTGGGTACCCGCGCCAAGTCCATCGAGATCCATCAGGGCTTCGTGGACAAGCTGATCGACAGCCTGACCTCCGGTGTCGGCAATCTGGTCGATGCGGACCTGGCCAAGGAAAGTGCCCGCTTGCAGGCCCTGCAGATCAAGCAGCAGCTTGGCACCCAGGCACTGTCGATTGCCAACCAGGCGCCGCAGAGCATCCTCGGCCTCTTCGGCTAAGACCCGGCGTCTGCAGACTGAAACGGACAGGGCCTCGGCAATCGCCGGGGCCCTTGCCGTGTTCCGGTTCATGGCCGCGCAGGCCCGTGCGGCGGTCAGATGTCGGGGGTCTCTTGGCGAAGGATACTGGCGGTCGCGGCGTCCGCTGGCAGAAAGGCCTCGATGGCGATTTCCGACAGGGTCACGTCGACCGGCGTGCCGAACATCGTCACCGTGCTGAACAGGGACAGGATGCGCCCGTCGCCGCCACGGATGCGCAACGGCACCACATAGTCGATCATGTCATCGGGAAAGCCATCCCCGTCCCCGTCTGTCCCGGTTTCAGGAGTCGGATAGGCAGCCAGTTCGTCGTGCAGGGCAATCAGGTCCGCGTCGGCACTGCTGTCGATCTGATGGCGCAGTCGATGCAGGATGTGTTTCCGCCACTGCGCCAGATTGGTGATCCGTGGCGCGAGACCATCGGGATGCAGGCTGAGGCGCAGTACGTTGCAGGGCGGCTCCAGCAGATGCGGTGCAACACCCTCCAGCATCACGGTGACCTTCCGGTTGGCGCGCACCAGGTTCCAGTGCCGGTCCACCGCCAGCGCGGGAAAGGGATGATAGCCCTCCAGCACCAGTTCCACCGCTTTTCGAGCCGGTTCCAGCGAGGGATCATCCAGCGACCGCTCCGGAAAGACGGGGGCAAAGCCGCCGGCCGTCAGCATCAGGTTGCGCTGGCGCAACGGCACGTCGAGATAGTCGCTGAGCCGCAGGATCATCTCCCGACTGGGTCGGGCCCGCCCGGTCTCCATGAAGCTCAGGTGCCGGGTCGAGATTCCCGCATCACAGGCGAGATCGAGCTGGCTGAGGCGCCGCCGCTGCCGCCATGCGCGCAGATGCTGGCCGAAAT
>CAXBNO010000187.1:0-6491 GCA_963976775.1 uncultured Kordiimonadales bacterium | reverse complement strand
GCCGGGTGGGGGAGTGGGCCGGTGCCGATTCCATCATTTGATGGATCGATCTAGGCAAATAGTCCAACAGTGCGAGCCCCCGACATGACCCTGCGCTTCA
Organism: uncultured Kordiimonadales bacterium; assembly: GCA_963976775.1. Lineage (GTDB taxonomy): Bacteria > Pseudomonadota > Alphaproteobacteria > Minwuiales > Minwuiaceae > Minwuia. The sequence goes on along the minus strand of CAXBNO010000187.1, from coordinate 6,391 downwards.
TCTTTCTGGCGGATCCGATGTGTTCCTGGTGCTGGGGCTTTGCACCGACGGTGGACCGCATCCGTGAACGTTTCCCCGAGATTCCGGTGCGCCTGGTGATGGGTGGACTCTATCCGGGGGTGACTAAACCGATGAAACCCCACGCGAAGGAGGAAGTGCGCAAGCACTGGGAGCATGTGAACGAGGCTTCAGGCCAGCCGTTCGACTATGGCTTCTTTGATCGCGACTCCTTCGTCTACGACACCGAACCCGCCAGCCGGGCGCTGGTTGCAGCGAAGAAGATGGGCACGGACAGGCCTCTGGAGTTCCTCGAGACACTGCAAGGAGCGTTCTATCGCGACAACCGCGACGTCACGGACACCGAAACACTCGCCGACATTGCCGCCGAATTCGGGCTGGATCGCGCAGCCTTCCTGGAGACCTTCGTCAGCGAGAACACGCGCGAGATGACCCAGCGCGATTTCGCCTTCAGCCGCCAGCTCGGCATCCACGGCTTCCCGTCGCTGCTCGGCTATGACGAGGAACGCTACCGCCTGCTCGCCATGGGCTACCAGGAATGGGACTGGCTGGAACAGGTCATCCAGCGCTGGATCAGCAAGACCTCCGGCGCGGCCGCGACCGTTCACTGATAACCGAGACGCCGCTCGCGGACCTGATCCGGACCGGATCGCATTGTTGAACCGCCACAACTGAGGGCCAGGACCGGTGCGGCACAGTAGGTGCCCGGATCAAGTCCAGGCACGGCGTGCGTGGGGGAGGAGGCAACCGGTTCAATCGATCCGCCCATCCCCTCCACGACGCTCACGGACCTGATCCGCGAGCCCAGCTTACCTCCGGTGCTCGGTCGCTCCGGCAGCAGCTATTTCTTGCTGAACGATTCCCGGGCCTGCTGGGCTGCCGAAAGGTTCGCGCCGAGCCAGCTCTGGTCGAAGTCGGCGTAGCTGGAGACCTGATTCAGGGCGTTGGCGGTGGCGTTCACTGCCTCCTTCACCATCCTGACAGCGGTCGGCGGCATGGAGGCTGCAGTCTCGGCCAGTTCCAGCGCCCGTTCCGCGGTCTTGCCGTCATCCGCCACTTCATCGACCAGGCCCCAGTCCAGCGCCTGCGCCGCCCCCATCTTCTCGCAGAGGATGATGATGCGTTTCGCCCGCGCGGGTCCGACCAGCCGGGTCAGGCGCGGCTGCGCGCCCCACTGCAGGTTCAGGCCGATCCTGATCTCCGGCACGTACAGGTAGGCGGAGCGGCCCAGCACCCGCCAGTCCAGCGCCAGCGGCAGCGCGAAGCCCGCGCCGACAGCCATCTTCTCCATCGCCGCGACGGTGATCTGGGGCATCTTCTCCCAGGCCTCGCACAGGCGTCCGCCCATGCGGAACCGGTCGCGAATGTCAGTTCGCTCAGGCCTTCGGTGCGCCACATGTCGGCATCGGTCAGATCCGCGCCGGACGAGAAGTAATTGTCATTGCCCCGCAGCACCACCGCATGGATTTCGCGGTCGTCGTGAAACGACAGCCCCACTTCCGTCATTTCCCGCATCAGGGTCGGGTTGAAGGCATTCAGCTTCTCGTGGCGATCCATGGTGACGATGGCCACCGTCCCGCGCCGCTCGATTTCGACGTTATTCCAGCTCATGTTTGGTTCCTCCCCAGGAAAGACCCCCATAGTGGGTCAGTTCAACCGCCGTGTCAGCTTTTCCCGCGCCTGTTGCAGCAGTTGCACGGCACCCATGCCCTCAAGATGACCCAGACCATCGTCCAGAATCTCCTGCGCCGCCATCAGATTTCCCGATTTCGCCGCCAGATCGGCCCGGTCGAGCCAGACACCCGGCTCCTGCGGTGCGAACAGGGAAATACGATGCAGGACTTCCGCAGCGCGGTTCAGATCACCAGCCTGCTCCGCCCGGATGCGGATGTTGTTCTGCAGGCGCATCAGGACATGGCGCAGCGGCACCGGAGCCATGTGCTCCGGCTGCAGCGCCACCTCCCGTCCCGCAATCCGGTTCAGCAAGGCCTGCAGTTCATCCCTGTTGCGGGTACGGCCACCGTTGAAGGGATCGATGATCGCCAGCCCCTCCGGCAATGCCAGGCGCAGCAGGAAATGACCTGGGAAATTCAGCCCCGACAGCGACCAGCCCTGGGCACGGGCCACATGGATGTAGAGGATCCCCAGCGCCACGGGCAGACCGCGCCGACGGTTGATCACCGCCATCATGTCGGCGTTGCGCATGTCATCGTAGGTCTGGCCGTCGCCGCGATAGTCGAACTGTCCCGCCAACCTTTCGGCAAGCCAGCTCGCGGATGGTCCAGCAGCGGGCGGGGCAGAGGCCAGTTCGGCCAGATGCCGACGATAGGGAACGGGATCGCGTTCCGGATGGTCCGCCATGGAAAGCGCCAGGGCCACCTCCGCCACATCCAGGTCGTTGTCGGCCTGGCCACCGGCCCGGCGCAGTACTGGCTGCCAGTCGCTCTCCGCCATGCCGGATCAGCTGCCGCGTGAAGGATCGCTCTTCAGGCGAACATAGCTCTCCACCTTCCGGACCCCCTCGATATTGCGGGCGTGCCGGATGACACGGTTCAGTTCGGCTTCATCCTGCGCGATGCCGATCAGGTAGATCGTGGCGTTGACGGTCTCCAGCGAGTAGTTGATGCCATTCACGTCCGGGTCACCGATGATCTTGCCGCGCAGTTCGGTCGAAATCCGCACGTCACGGGCAAAGCTCTGGAAGCCACCGTCCGTCGTCACCTGGATGGCATTGGCGACTTCCTTCACGCCCTTGATCTTCCAGACGAGTTCTTCTGCCCGCAGGCGGCTTTCGTTCTTCTCCACCTTGCCGGTCAGCAGCACGCGGCCTTCCACCACCTCGTGATCGACATCGCGGAACAGCTGGAAACTGTCTTCCAGCAGGCTGGTACTGAGGGCGGTGGAAATCGTGGCATCGTCGATGGCATCTCCGATGGAGCGTTCCTGCGCCAGGCTGACGCCAGCGGTTGCGCCCGCACCGAAAATCGCACCGGCGCAGCCACCCAGCAGGCCAGCGGCACTGCAAAGCGCCACCACCGCGAGAACGCGCGATCCCCGGGATCCCCAGGATACTGTTGAAAGAACTGACATTGGACCGTCTCCTGTTCATGCGAACGGGCGGTTGCGGCCCGATCCGCGAATCAAGCAACCGATGATATGGCATCTGGGTAGCGAAAGCGGGCGATTTCAAGGCCGCCACATATCCGGCAGATGCACCGGCAACCGGCGTGGCAGGACCGCAATCAGGTCGAAACGATACCCTTGCACATCCGCTCGCAACTGCCCTGAAGCCCGCAGATACTCGGCCGCGCGCAGGATTCTCTGCTGCTGGGTGCGGCTGACGGCCCGGCGCGCGGCATTCATGTCCGGGCGGCGTTTCACCTCGACAAATGCCACAACCTTGCCACGGCGGGCGACGATATCGATCTCTCCCACGGGCGTCCGCAGGTTGCGCCCGACAATGCGATAGCCCTTCAGCCGCAGCATCCAGACAGCCAGTGTCTCCGCGCCGCGCCCGGCCAGAAAGGCACGCTGTCGCTTCCGGCGACTGCCTGCCTGCCGCGCCACCTCAGTCGCCCTTCTTCGGGGTCAGTTCGACGGCGCGGCGATAGACCTCCCGACGTGGCAGACCCGTCTCGGCAACGACGGCGTCAACGGCATCGCGGGTCCGCAGGCGGGACAGGTGGTCACGCAGCAGGGCATCGATGTCCGTCGCCTGCACATCCGCGTCATCGCGGGGTGGGCCCACGACCAGAACAATCTCCCCCTTCGGCTGACCAGCGCCCTCGTAATGGGCAATCAGTTCCGGAAGGGAGCCGCGCCGCACCTCCTCGAACATCTTGGTCAGTTCGCGGGCGACGGCGACCTGCCTGGCGCCCAGCACCCCGGCCATGTCCCCCAGCACCGCCTGCAGCCGGTTCGCGGTCTCGTAGAAGACAAGCGTCGCCTGCACCGCGCCCAGTTCCTGCAGCACCTTCCGGCGCGCCGCCGATTTCGGCGGCAGGAAACCGCCGAACAGGAACCGGTCACTGGGCAGTCCAGCCACCGAAAGGGCGGTGATCACCGCGGACGGTCCCGGCACCGCGTGAACCGCAATTCCCGCCGCACGGGCCTCATCCACTAGCTTGTAGCCAGGGTCGGAAATCAGCGGCGTGCCCGCGTCGCTGGTCAGGGCTATGGCGGCGCCACCGGACAGGGCTTCCAGCAGGGCGGGCCTCACTTTCGCCCCATTGTGATCGTTGTAGATATCCAGCGTTGCGGTGGCCCCGAAACTCTGCAGCAGGCGTCGCGCGACCCGCGTGTCCTCCGCCAGGACCCGGTCCGCAGACGACAGGATGTGACGTGCCCGCGGGCTCAGATCGTCGAGATTGCCGATCGGGGTGGCCACGACGTAAAGTCCCGGCGCCAGGGCGCGCGGTCCCGGCCGGGCATGTGAAGAGGATCTGACCATGGCCGCAGATTACGCCGATTCCGCAAGGATTGCAGATATGTCCGACCGCCGCAGAAGCCGTTTCCTCACAGGTGTTTCGGGGTTGCTGCTGATCGGGCTGGCGGCATGCAGCAACCCGGCTGCGGAGAAACCGGTCGCCGCACCGGCGCCGGCGGCGAATGCCGCACCGGCCAGACCCGCGCCTGCCGCACCTCCGGAACCCGCCGAGCCCGTGATGCCAAGTGGCCTCGCCGGGACCTTCGGCGCCATCGAAACCCGCTCCGCCGATGGTTTCAGGATGCAGCAGATCCTGCTCAACCGTCCCGAACTGGATGGCAAGAGGCCCGTCAGGGTCGCCATCCTGGTACCGCTGACAGGCCCCGCGTCGGCGGTGGGGCAGCGTCTGCTCGACGCGGCGATGCTGGCCATGTTCGACCAGCAGCAGCCGCGCCTGAACCTGATCCCGAAGGATACCCGGGGAACACCGGAAGGGGCCGAGCAGGCCGCCCGCCTGGCTCTGGCTGAAGGTGCGGAAGTCATTGTCGGCCCCCTGTTCGGCAACCACGTGCAGGTGGTCAACGCCGTGGCCGGACCGGCAGGCGTCCCGGTATTGGCCTTCTCCAACGACAGCTCGGTCGCGGGTCGTGGTGCCCATGTCCTGGGCGTCAGTCCGACGAACGAGGTCCGCTCCATCATCGGTTTCGCACTGGCCCGTGGCCACAGCAGGATCGCGGCCTTTCTGCCGGATTCGGCCTATGGTCGGCGCGTGCATCAGGCCCTGGTCGAAACCATGCAGCAGTCGCTCGGCGAACTGGTTCGGGTGACCTATTACCCGGCAGGCGCGGAAGCCGATGATGAATTGCTGCTGCAATACGCCCGGGAGTTCGCCGACTACGATCTGCGCAAGCAGGCACTAGAGGAGGAGCGGGTCCGGCTGGAACGCAACGGCGATGCCATTTCGAAATCGGCACTGGAGCGGCTGGAGGTGCTCGACACGCTCGGCGATCCGCCCTTCGATGCGGTCCTGCTGGCCGAGCCTGCCAATCGCCTGCCCACCATCGCGCCGCTGCTCGCCTATTACGACGTCGATCCAGTGGTGGTCCGATACCTGGGGCTCGGGGGCTGGTTTGCCGATGATCTGCAGGCGGAACCGACCCTGATCGGCAGCTGGTTTCCGGGACCGGACCCGAACTTCTATGACAGTTTCGCCAGCCGCTTCCGCAGTACTTTCGGCAACGACCCCGACAGGGTCGCCATGCTCGGCTATGACGCCATCGCCTTGGCCGCCACCCTGGTCCGCGACCAGGCGCCAGGCCAGCCGGTCTTCAGCGATGCGGCGCTGCTGGATGACCAGGGGTTCGCCGCCTACTACGGCACATTTCGACTGCGCGCGGATGGCCAGAGCGAACGTCTGCTGCCTGTGCTGGAAGTCGCGCGGGACGGGTTGCGCGTGGTGGGCAGTGCGCGCCAGGGCTTCGCGCCTCTGGTGAACTGATCCGCGTCGCCCGCGGGGATTTCCATCATCGTCCAATCTGTTCTAGCATCCCGCCAGATGACAACTGACGCTTTGCGATCTGGGGGAAGACGAGATGGATGTTCGGGCAGCACTGGCCGTTGAGGCAGGCAAGCCGCTGGAAGTCACCACGGTTCAGCTTGAAGGACCGAAGGCCGGTGAAGTGATGGTGGAGGTCAAGGCGACCGGAATCTGCCACACCGATGAATTCACCCTGTCGGGCGCGGACCCGGAAGGCATCTTCCCCGCCATCCTGGGCCATGAGGGTGCCGGCGTGGTGGTGGAGGTCGGCCCCGGCGTCACCTCGGTGAAGCCCGGCGACCACGTCATCCCGCTCTACACACCCGAATGCCGCCAGTGCAAGTTCTGCCTCTCCGGCAAGACCAACCTCTGCCAGGCCGTGCGCGCCACCCAGGGCCAGGGCCTGATGC
>CAXBNO010000186.1:0-6492 GCA_963976775.1 uncultured Kordiimonadales bacterium | reverse complement strand
ATTAGCCATTAAAGAAACTGATAGATTTCTACCAGGAGAAGAAACTCCAGAAGCTGGCGAAGGGGCCGACCCGCGGTCTGGGCCTGATCCGCAATGCGGTGCAGAACGCCTTCACCCATTCGCTGGATACCCAGCTCGACTGGGAACGCGAGTATCAGCGGGACGCGGGCAGCACGGCCGACTTCGCGGAAGGTGTCAGCGCCTTCCTGGAGAAGCGTCCGGCCGACTTCAGGGGACGCTGATCGTGGCGGATACGGCAGCGACAGACGCGCAGCGACTGGCCGAGGCGGCGGCGGAGGTCATGATGGGGTCCGACCGCGCCGCCCGGCGCCTCGGCATTCATGTGGTCTCGGTTGCACCGGGCCGGTCGGTGCTGCGCATGGTCGTGCGCCGCGAGATGCTGAACGGGCATGACATGGGGCATGGCGGCATGACCTTCACCCTTGCCGACACGGCGTTTGCCTATGCCTGCAACTCCCATAACCAGAGTGCTGTCGCGCAGACGGCGCAGGTCACGTTCCTGCGCCCGACCCGTGCCGGTGACGTGCTGACCGCGACGGCGGAGGAGATTTCGCTGGGCCGTCGCAGCGGCATCTACGACGTGACCGTCGTGAACCAGCGTGACGAGAAGGTTGCCGTCTTCCGGGGCAATTCCGCGACCATCGGCGGAACGCTGGTTCCCGAACTGCCCGTGGCGCGCTGAGCAGCGGAGAAGAGAAGCAATGACCGACCCGAGAGCCAACCCGGACCCGATCGAGAACGCCAGCCGCGACGAACTGGCAGCCCTGCAACTGCGGCAATTGCAGTGGTCCCTGCGCCATGCCTGGGAGAATGTGCCGCATTTCCGCAGCGCCTTCGAGGCGGCGGGCGTGCATCCCGACGACATGAAACAGCTTTCCGATCTGGCGAAGTTCCCCTTCACCGTGAAGACCGACCTCAGGGACAATTATCCCTTCGGCATGTTTGCGGTCCCGCGCGAGCAGGTGGTGCGCATCCATGCCTCCTCCGGCACGACGGGCAAGCCCACGGTCGTCGGCTATACCCGGACCGACATCGACAACTGGGCGGACCTGATGGCGCGCTCGATCCGTGCCGCAGGCGGGCGGCCGGGCGATATCGTCCATGTTGCCTATGGCTATGGCCTGTTCACGGGCGGCCTCGGCGCGCACTACGGGGCGGAGCGGCTGGGATGCTCGGTCGTGCCCATGTCCGGCGGACAGACGGAGAAGCAGGTCCAGCTGATCCATGATTTCGGTGCGCGTGTCATCATGGTGACGCCCAGTTACATGCTGGCCATCGCCGACGAGATGGAACGCATGGGCCTGGATCCGGCAGCCAGCCCGCTGGAGATCGGGATCTTCGGAGCGGAACCCTGGACGGAACAGATGCGCACGGAGATCGAGGGGCGTGCCGGGATACAGGCTGTCGATATCTTCGGCCTGTCGGAGATCATGGGGCCGGGCGTTGCGGTCGAATGCCTCGAGACCAAGGATGGCCTGCACATCTGGGAAGATCACTTCTACCCGGAGATCATCGATCCGGAGACCGGTGAAGTGCTGCCGGACGGGGAGTTCGGTGAGCTGGTGATCACCACGATGACGAAGCAGGCCCTGCCGATGGTGCGCTACCGGACCCGGGATCTGACAAGGTTGCTGCCCGGCACGGCCCGCAGCCACCGCCGGATCGAGAAGATCACCGGCCGGTCCGACGACATGCTGATCATCCGCGGCGTGAACCTGTTCCCGACGCAGATCGAGGAACTGCTGCTGCAGGATGACCGCCTCAGCCCGCACTATCAGTTGCAGGTGGATCGCCCCGGAAATCTGGACGAACTGACTGTCCGCGTGGAGCCGAAGCCCGATGTTGCTGGCGACGGCGCGGCCTGCAAGGCCGCCGCCCAGCATCTGTCCGGTCGCATAAAGGCCATGTGCGGCCTGTCCGCGCATATTGACCTGCAGGACGTGGGCGGCGTCGCGCGATCCATGGGCAAGGCGCAGCGCATCGTCGACAATCGCCCGAAAGGCTGAGGGAACCCGGCCCATGGCGACCTATCAGTACCCCGAGTACCCCTACCATCCTCCGGCCTTCGCCGACGGCATCGCACCGACGGCCCAGGTGGTCATCGTCGGGGGCGGGCAGGTGGGCCTGACCATGGCGCTGGACCTGGCGCAACGGGGCGTGGCGTCCGTGGTGCTGGACGAGGACAACACGGTTTCCGACGGCAGCCGGGCCATCTGCCAGGCCAAGCGAACGCTGGAGATATGGGATCGCATGGGGGTTGCGGCACCGATGATGGCGAAGGGCGTGACCTGGAACGAGGGCCATGTCTTCTATCGCGGCGAGCAGCTCTATGCCTTCAACATGCAGGAGAATCCGCACTCCAAGTTCCCGGCCTTCATCAATATCCAGCAGTACTATGTGGAGCAGTTCCTGATCGAGCAGGCGATGCGGCAGCCGCTGATCGAGTTGCGCTGGTGTCATCGCGTCACCGGTCTGGAAACCGCGCCAGAGGGTGTCCGCCTGACGGTGGAGACACCGGATGGAATCTACACGCAACCCTGTGACTGGCTGGTCGCGGCGGACGGTGTGCGCTCCACCATCCGCAGGCAGATGGGGCTGAGTTTCTCAGGCCAGGTGTTCGAGGATCATTTCCTGATCGCCGACATCATCATGCAGCGGGAGGGACCGGCGATCCGGCGCTTCTACTTCGATCCGCCCTGGGGACCGGAGGCATCGGCCCTGATGCACCGCCAGTCCGACAATGTCTGGCGACTGGATTTCCAGCTCGGCTGGAACGTGGACCGTGACGAGGAACTGCGTGACGAGAATGTCTTTGCCCGCATCCGCCGCATGATCGGACCGGACACACCGTTCGAGCTGGAATGGAAATCGCTCTATACCTTCCAGTGCCGTTCCATCGACCGCTATCGCCATGACAGGGTGCTGTTCATCGGTGACGCAGCGCATCAGGTCAGTCCCTTCGGCGCGCGCGGTGGCAATGGCGGCGTGCAGGATGCCGACAATCTCGGCTGGAAGCTGGCGCTGGTGGTGCAGGGCCGCGCGGGGCAGGCGCTGCTCGACACCTATGACGAGGAACGTCGCTTTGCCGCCACCGAGAACATCCTGAACTCGACCCGCGCCACCGACTTCATCACCCCGAAGACACCGGTTTCGGAGGTCTATCGCAATGCGGTGCTCGATCTCGCCCGCGATTTCCCCTTTGCCCGTGCCCTGGTCAATTCCGGTCGTCTCTCCGTCCCGGCCCATCTGACGGAGAGCAGCCTGAACGGTGCCGACGAACTGCGGGGCAGCGTACGGCCCGGAAGTCCGGTTCCGGCGCTGCCGCTGTCCGTTCCCGGCAACGCCAGGGCCAGCCATCTGACGGACATTCTGGGCGATGGGTTCACGCTGCTCTGCTTCGGTCCGGCCAACGCGGAATGCCACGTGGAATCTCCCCTGGGACTGCGGTCGCTGCATGCCGGTCAGGATTTTCATGACAGCGACGGCAGCATCGCGGCGGCCTTTGGTGTCCGGGACAGTGCCGTCGTTCTCGTCCGCCCCGACCAGCATGTCATGGCCTGCTGGCAGGCACCGGACCCGGCAGCCGTCCTCCGAACGCTCTCGATGATCATGGGAGATTGCCGATGAGCGGTCTGAAACACGAACCCGGAATCAGTGATCCGGACGGCTTCTATCAGGAACTGATCGACGCGGTGCAACGGCTGTCGCCTGACGATGCGCTGGCCTTTTCCGCACGGCTGAACCTGCTGCTGGCAAACCATATCGGCGACCGGACCGTATTGAGAGAGGCCATCGAAGCCGCTCGCAAGGGTCTGGAGGACCGGAAATGAACATGTTCCATCGTCTCGCCGTGCTTCTGTTGGCGGTCGGGCTGGTGCTGCCGCTCGGAGCACGCGCCGCGGATGACGCCGCCTTGTGGCAGGCCGCGCGCGCGGGTGAGGCCATCATCATCATGCGGCACGCACTGGCGCCGGGTGTTGGCGACCCTGCGAATTTCGATGTCACCGACTGCACGACGCAGCGTAATCTGGACGCGGCGGGCCGTGCGCAGTCGCGCGAGATCGGCGAGCTTTTCCATGCCGCCGGCATGGCGTCGGCGGCGGTCTACTCAAGCGCCTGGTGCCGCTGCCGCGAAACCGCGCAACTGCTGGGCCTGGGGGCGGTGACGACCCTGCCCGCCCTGAACTCCTTCTTCCGCGCGTGGGAGAGGCAGGAGGCGCAGACAGATGACCTCCGCACCTGGCTGATGGGATGGGATGGAGACGGTCCGCTGGTCCTGGTCAGCCATCAGGTCAACATCCGCGCTCTCACAGGTTTGAGCACCCGATCAGGCGAAATGCTGTTCATGCGCGTCGCGAAGGATGGGAAGATCGAGGTTCTCGGCACCATCTGACCGCGTGAGGAGGTCACCATGCGTTCCATCATCACTGCAGCGGCTCTTTCTCTCACGACATTTCTGGCACCCGTCGTGGCACAGGCCTTCGAGATGCGGTTCGAGGCGGCGAGCGCGCCGGTGCTCGGCAACCCGCATGATCTGAAACTGAGTGCCGGGCTGGAGTATCTGCTGGTCTCCGACGTGGACAACAACCGGGTGGCCTTCCTCGACCCGGTCACGCTGGAATTGGCCGGAAGCTTCGGCTCGGACCACCAGTCAGGGACCCACGATGTGGATTTCGGTCCCTTCGGGGCGCTTTACGTGGCCGACACGCACAACAACCGGGTCACAATCTATGACATCCATGGCACGCAAGGCACCCTGAAGGGCGTGCTCTCCGGCGGCATGCGCGGGCCGGAGGGGGTGCTGGTGGGCCCTGACCGGCGCATCTATGTCGCTGGTGCCTGGTCGCACAATGTGGTGGCCTATCGCGACGGCGAGGTGGTGGCGGAACTCACGGGGCTGCGTTCTCCGCACGATCTGGAATGGAGCCCCGAGGGGAACATCTGGCTGGCCGATGCCGGCAATGACCGGATGCTGCTGCTTTCTCCCGATCTCGAGATCCTGAAGGAATGGTCCGGCCCGGCATACGCTTTCAATGGCGTGCGCTATCAGGACGTGCTGCCCGACGGGACGGTCATCGCGGCGGACAAGAACAACCATCAGGTCAAGGTCATCTCGGCCGATGGCGAACTGCTGCTGACACTGGGCACCGGACGGCCGGGCAAGGGACCGAACCGGTTCACCACGCCGGAGGGCGTGGAGGTCCATGGTGATCTGGTCTGGATATCGGATTCGGGCAACGACCGCGTCGTGCGTTACCGCATCATCCGCGACTGAGCCTCGCGCGGGCCTGTTTCACCTTCCGCACCAGTTCGACACGCGCGGTTTCCGCCGATGAGACCGGCTTGTCGAAGCCGAGGCGGCAATGATCGCCGGGGCGGGACAGATCGGCGCCTTCCGGATCGACACCGGTCAGCCGCCAGCCGACGCCGGAGCGCTGGCAGAGCACGTTGGCATAGAGGGCGACGGCGTCGGAATGGTCCGCATTCATGTGGCCCACCACATCTGCCTCCGCCGCCGACAACTCCGAAAGGTCGCCAAAGTCTGGCAGCAGGTCGTCCCGTTCGATCCAGTTGATCCGACCGAATCCGGCCACCTGATGCGCGCGTTCGATCTCCAGCCGCCAGAAGGCGAAGTCGCCGAAACCGGCATAGCCCGCCGCAGATGGATGACGGGCAAGGAAGCGGGCACGCACCGCCACGTCATCGTCGCAACGCACCGCCCGGCCCAGCACGGTGACCCGCGCGCCGGTCAGCCGCTCCGACAGGCCTGCGGTGCCGTCGAGCAGCAGGGAGGCGCGTCCGTCGGCGATCAGGTTCTTCGTGTGCTGCGCCAGGGTGGAGATCAGCAGGATCGGGTGGCCTGACATGTCCGTTGCCGTCAGGACCAGGCTGCCATAGGGCCAGCCCCCGTCTGTCGCTATGGTCGACAGGGTGGCGGCGGGCTGGCTGCGGATCAGGTGACGCGCGAGGGAAGCCGGATCATCGGACATGGGCTCAGCCCCGGCGCGGAACCAGGACCCAGGTGTCGAGGTCGAGCACCACATCGGGATCCCGCTTGCCGTCCGCACCCTTGTCAGCGAAGTCGCCGGAGGACCGGTTCCTGGTGGCGACTGTCCTGAGGCGCAGCGCACCCAGATCGCTGCGGCCGGGCAGTTCCGTCGTCTCCAGCACTTCCGACCAGGCGTAGATCGTATCCCCTGCGAAGGTCGGTGCGGTATGGGCACCACCATTTATCGCCGCCACCCACATGGCCGACCCCAGCCCGTTGAAGCCGAGCGACCGGGCCAGGCTGATGATGTGACCGCCATAGATCAGCCGTCGTCCGAAACGGCCCTGGCCTTCCGTGTGCTGGTTGAAATGCACCTTGGCGGTGTTCTGGTAGAGACGCGTCGCCATCATGTGCTCGGCTTCCTCGATCGTCACGCCATCGACATGGTCGATCCGCTCCCCCACCGCGTAGTCCTCGAACCG
>CAXBNO010000185.1:0-6496 GCA_963976775.1 uncultured Kordiimonadales bacterium | reverse complement strand
GACTTCGGCAATGCCGAGCCTGCGCCGCTGGCTCGGGAAGTGCCGGAACGGGGCCGGGGCCGCAACATCGCCATGACCGCCGCCTGGACCGAGAGTCTGATGGATCACGCGACCCGGATCGCCGACGCGGGCTGGACACCGGTCTTCGTCGGTGGCGACCACAGCCTGGCCATCGGCACTGTCGCCGGCATCGCCCGCCACGCGGCGACGCAGGGTCGGGAGCTGTTCGTGCTCTGGCTCGACGCCCACGCCGACTTCAACACGCTGGAGAGTTCGGAATCGGGCCACACCCACGGCATGCCCGTCGCCATGTTCTGCGGCATCGACGGTGCGGAGGTCTATGGCGCGCCGCTGGAGAACCCGGTCAATCCGCGCAATGTCACCATGATGGGCATCCGCTCCGTCGATGAGACCGAACATGACCTGGTGCTGGACAACAACATCGACATCCACGACATGCGCGCGGTGGACGAGATCGGCTTCGCCGGGCTGACACGGGCTTTCATTGACCGGGTCAAGGCCGCGAACGGCCTGCTGCATGTCAGTCTGGACGTGGATTTCCTGGACCCGGATGTGGCCCCGGGCGTCGGCACCACCGTGCCCGGTGGCGCAACGGTCCGGGAGGCGCACCTGATCATGGAACTGCTGCACGACAGCGGCCTCGTCACCTCCGTCGATCTGGCGGAGATCAATCCCTACCTGGACGACCGGGGCAAGACGGCCCGGCTGATGCGCGACCTGACCGCCAGCCTGTTCGGCCGTCGTGTCATGGGCCGCCCGCCCCGACGGCGCTGAAGCAGCCGTTCTGACGGCAAGACCGCAGGCGTGACCTCAGCGCCGCGTCGGCAGCAGCGCCGAGAGGGCGACGGCCAGGATCGCGATGGCGGCGGAGGCCGCGAAGCCGGGTCCGAAACGGCCCGTCAGCTCGGCGAGCGCCCCAGCGCCGACCGGACCGATAGCCTGGCCCGCAGCGAAGATCAGCGTGATGACGGCAAGTGCCCCTGCGGCACGTTCCGGCCCCACCTGGTCCCCGGCGGCGGCGGCCATGATGGTGGGCACGCTCCAGGCGGAAATGCCGAAACAGACGACGGAGGCAAACAGCGCCACCTCGCCGAAGCTGCCCGCCACCAGCGCGAAGGCGAGCGCCTGGGCCAGCGATGAGGCCATCAGCCCGCCGCGCCGCCCGATGCGATCCGACAGGCCGCCGAACAGGGCACCCGAGAAGATCGAACAGAAGCCGACGATGCTCCAGACCTGCCCGGCCTGGGCGGCATCCATTCCCCGCTCGTCGATCATCGTGGTGACGATGAAGGTGGTGTAGACCATGTAGGTGATGCCATAGCAGGCATAGATGATGCCCAGATGCAGCAGCACCAGCCAGCCGCGCCGGGGCGGCGGCGATCCCGCGACCGACGGCGGGGCCGGTGTGCCATAGGGTTTCAGGCCGATCCGGGCGGGACGGTCACGCAGGCCGATGAGGCAGGCCAGCAGGGTCACGGCGGCGATCATCGCGAACAGCAACCAGCCCACCTGCCAGCCCGCGAACCCGGCGACCGGAAACAGCGCCGGCACCAGCAGACCCGAAAGCACGATGCCGATACCGGCCCCGGCCAGCATGGTGCCGGCCGCGCGCCCGCGATGCGATGCCTCGAACCAGCTCGACGCCAGGCTCATCGCCGGGACGTAGGCACCGCCCGCGCCCAAACCGGTGAGCGTGTAGAACACCAGCAGGGGTTCGAAACGCGTGACCATGGCCATGCCGACCATGCCGATGATCAGGATCAGCAGACCCGACAGGATCATCACCCGCTGGCCGACCGCGCGCACGATGCGCGGCACCCCCAGCACCATCACCAGATAGCCGACGAAATAGCTGGTGCCGAGCAGCCCGCCCTGGGCGTAGTCCAGCCCGACATCCGCGCTGATCCCGGGCAGCAGCATGCCGAACGCGAAGCGCGCCAGCCCCAGGCAGCAGCCCACGACCAGCGCACACAGAATGACGATCACCCACGCGCGATGCATGGCAGCCCCTTGCCGACAGCGAATCCCCAGTCGGCATCTTCCCATGGCGGCAATTGCTGGCCTACCCTCCCCGTACACAGGGGGAGGAACTATCGATGCGGGTCGGGGTCGAGGTCGGCGGAACATTCACGGATCTGGTGGCCATCGGCGATGACGGTCGCCTGAAGGTGACCAAGGTCCCCTCCACCCCGGCACGACCGGACGAGGGTGCGCTGAACGCCATCGACAGCGCCGGGCTGGATCTTTCGCAGGTGGAGGATCTGGTGCACGGCTCCACCGTTGCCACCAACGCGATCCTGGAGCGCAAGGGCGCGCGGGTGCTGATGGTGGTGACGCAGGGAACCCGCGATATCCTGTTCATCCAGCGCCACAACCGCCGCCGCATCTATGACCTGTTCTACACAAAGCCCGAACCGGTGGTGCAGCGCCGCGACGTGATCGAGGCACCGGAACGGATCGACGCTGCAGGTGCAGTGGTCGACACGCTGGACCTGGACGTCACCATGGCCCGGATCGCGGAGCGCCTCGAAACCGCCGAAGCCGATGGCGACGCCTATGGCGCGGTCGCGATCTGCCTGCTGAACGCCTATGTCGAGCCGTTGCACGAGCAGGCCGTGGCCGATGCCGTGCGCAAGCGGTTCCAGAACCAGAAGGTCACGATCTCCTCTGACGTCTGCCGCGAGTTCCGGGAGTACGAGCGCGCATCGACCACCGCCCTCGCCGCCTATGTGCAGCCGGTGATCGATGCCTATCTCGGCCGCTTCGGCGAGGCACTGAGCGCGCGCGGCCACCGGGGCCGGTTCTCGGTCATGCAGTCCAACGGTGGACGCCTGCCCGCCGCAGGCATGGCCCGGTCCGCCATAACCGCGCTGTTCTCGGGGCCGGCGGCGGGAGTCGTCGGTGCCACCCGCCAGGCACTGCGGTCCGGGTTCGGCAACATCATCACCTTCGACATGGGCGGCACCTCCACCGATGTCTGTCTGGTGCGGGACGGCCAGCCGGATCTGGCGGCGGCCACGGAGATCGACGGCCTGCCGGTGAAGACGCCGGTCATCGATATCGCCACGGTGGGCGCAGGCGGCGGCTCCATCGTCTGGATCGACGATGGCGGTCTGTTGCGGGTCGGACCGGAGTCGGCGGGCGCGGACCCGGGACCCGCATGTTACGGTCGCGATGGCCAGCGCCCGACGATCACGGACTGTCACCTGATCCGTGGCACCATCCGCGCCGAGACCTTTCTCGGCGGCACCATGCAGCTCGACCGGGCGGCGGCCGAGGCCGTGATCGGCCCCATCGCCACGCAGCTCGGGCTGTCGGCGGTGGAAGCAGCGGATGCGGCGATCCGGGTGGCGGAGGCGAACATCGTCCGCGCGATCCAGCGCATCTCCACCGAACGCGGCCACGATCCGCGCGATTTCGCCCTGCTGCCCTTCGGCGGTGCCGGACCCATGCTGGCCTGCTGTCGGCCTATGGCCTGCTCGCCTCCGACTTCGTGCACTTCGAGAGCCGCACCCATCAGGTACGGCTGGAGGCCGTGAATGAAGCGGAGATCGGTGGCGTGATCGCCGAGGTTGGGGCGGCGGCGGCGGCGCATCTGCGCGACCTGGGCCTCGAAGGCGAGGTCGGGCTGAAGCGCAGCCTGGACATGCGCTATGTCGGACAGGCCTTCGAGATTCCGGTGGATCTGGGAGATCGCGGACCCGACGAACTGGATACGGACACCATCCGCGCCCTGTTCGAGGCAGCGCACCACCGCGTCTTCGAGTTCGACAAGGCCGGCGGCTCGGCGATCGAGATCGTGGCCTTCCGGGCGGGGGCCGCTGTTTCGCCAGGGGTCCAGCCAGACCTGTCAGGCGATGCTGCGGCAGCCAGTATTGCCGACCGGACCGCGTTCTTCGAACGGGGCCGGCAACACGCCGACGCCCCCTGCACCACCCGGCCGGGGGAGGGTGTCGGGATCGCCGGTCCTGCGCTGGTGGAAGATGGCACATCCACGATTCTGGTGGCCGACGGCTGGCGCGGCGCGGTGGATTCCGCCCATAATCTGATCCTGCGGCTGCAAGAGGAGACGACGGATGCCTGATACGGCGCTCAACAAGGTCTCGGCGGTCGATCAGGCCATCATTACCCAGGCCCTGATTGCCGCCGCCCACGAAATGGGGGTGAAGCTGATCCGCTCCGCCCACTCGACCATCGTGCGGGAGGCGGAGGACTGCTCCTCCGCGATCCTGGATGCGAAGGGCAATGTCGTGGCGCAGTCGGAACTGATTCCGCTGCAGCTTGGCTCCATCGCCCACACCTTTGGCCCCTGCGCGAGAATCACCCCGCCGGAGACGCTGCAGGAAGGTGACTTCTACATCACCAACGACCCCTACAACGGCGGTCAGCATCTGCCCGACGTGTTCCTGTTCTCCCCGATCTTCATCGCGGGAAAGCTGATCGGGTTCTCGGCCACCGTGGCCCACCACATCGACCTGGGTGGCGGCGCACCGGGGCTGAACCCCAATGCCACCGACGTGCACCAGGAAGGCATCATCTTCCCACCATCGCGCTGGAACCTGGACCGCGACTGGCGCAACGACGGCGCGCTGCAGCGCATGGTGCGGGCCAACATTCGCATGCCGGACCACACCATCGGCGATTTCGAGGCCCAGTTCGCCGCCAACCAGATCGGCATCGAACGGGTGCGTGACCTCTGCGCCCGGCATGGCACCGACCGGGTGGAGAGCGCCATGACCGGCATGCTCGACTATGCCGAACGGCGGATGCGCGCGGCGCTGGAGGCGGTGCCGGACGGCACCTACCATGGCGAGGACTTCCTGGACGACGACGGACAGGGCAGCGGACCGCTGCGCATCGCGGCCACCGTGACCGTGAAGGGTTCCGACATTGCCGTGGATTTCGACGGCAGCAGCCCGCAGGTGAAGACCAACATCAACAGCCCCTTCGCCTCCACCGTCGGCGCGGCGCTGTCGGTGATCAAGTCGGCCCTGACCTCCGCCGACCTGCCCTTCAATACCGGCTGCGCCCGCGCGGTCACGATCACCGCGCCGCACGGATCGATCCTGAACCCGATCTACCCGGCACCGGTGCGGGCAAGACTGCTGCCCACCTATCGCGTCTTCAACGCGGTGATGAAGGCGCTGGCCCAGCCAGTGCCGGACCGGGTCATCGCCAGCGGCTATGACACCACTTACGCCTGCTGTCTCAGCCATCTGGGACCGAAGGGCTACAACATCTACCTGGAGATCTTCGGCGGCGGCTATGGTGCCGGACCCGCCAACGACGGCTGCAATGCGGTCGACAGTCCCCTGTCAAACTGCGGCAATATCCCGATCGAGGCGCAGGACATGGCCTACCCCTTCTTCCGGGTGCGCGACTACAGCCTGGTCGCCGGGTCAGGCGGCGAGGGGCGCCATCGCGGCGGCCTGGGATTCCAGCGCATCTACGAGATCACCGCCGATGACGTGACCTTCGCTGCCTATGGCGACCGCTTCGACATCGCGCCGGAAGGCCTGTTCGGCGGCGCGTCGGGCGGCAAGGCGGAAGTCTGGATCGAGCGTGGTGGCGAGAAGATCGAACTGCCGTCCAAGACCAGCATGCCGCTGCTGCGTGGTGATCTGCTGGTGGTCAGAACCGGCGGCGGCGCAGGCTATGGCCCGGCGGGAGACCGCAGCGCCAGGCACAAGGCGCGGGATCTGATCGACGGATATGTCCTGGAATGACAGCCCGGTCCGTCGTCAATTGAGGTTTTCGCGCCTGCCGGTCATTTCCTTGCGCCGGATGGCGTGAGGCCCATGCTGTCGAGGCGGCGGGTCAGATGACCGTTCAGCCGCTTGTCATCCCCGATGGCCGTGCGGGCGTGCACCACAAGTTCCTCGACGGGTATGATACCGTCCAGAAAGGCTTCGGGTTCGTAGTAGACGACCTTGCGGATCAGGGCGTAGTGGCGCCGCTGCTCGGCTTCCGACAGGCTGTCCCAGAACCTGAGACCGAGACTGAGACGCGTCGGGGCGAAGCGGCTGCTGAACGGTCCATCGTTCAGTGCATAGAGGGTGTAGCGTCCGGCATCGCTCACCCGCCCCGATTTCAGCGCCGCGTAGGCCCGGGCGTTCCAGGCCTCGCTGCCGACAGGACGCAGCGCAAGTGACTTGCGGGCAGCCAGTTCGGCATCGAGCAGCATCCGCATCCGCAACATGAACCGCCACTCCGCGCTGCCGTTCTCGACGGCGATTCCGGCCCTGTGCGTCAGGAGACCTGCGCGCGTGAACAGGTGCGACATGGGGACATCGGAGATATCCGGTTCCGTCAGCACCGGCAGGGCCGGTATTGAGCGGGCGGCGAACAGGCCGAACAGGAACACGAACCCGAGCAGAAACAGCGGCAGGGCGATACGCTTCGCCTGCCGCCCCCCCTTTACCTTCGCTGTTCGCGATGCCCTGACCATGATGCTCCTCCGTCCCCGCCGTGATCC
>CAXBNO010000184.1:0-6498 GCA_963976775.1 uncultured Kordiimonadales bacterium | reverse complement strand
AATCCGTCTTCCTGCAGACCGTCTCCGGTGACTGGCTGGAAAGCCGGATGCTGGACCCGCGCTACCCGGATGTGGTGCTGGTGCCCGACCTTTCCACGCTGCGCATCCTGCCCTGGTACACTGAACCGACCGCGCAGGTGATCTGCGATGCGGTCACCATGGAAGGGGAGCCGCTGATCTTCTCCCCGCGCGAGGTGCTGCGACGGGTGGTCAACCTCTATGCGGAGAGGGGCTGGCGGGCCGAAGTCGCGCCGGAGCTGGAATTCTACTTCGTCGCCCGCAACACGGACCCGGACTATCCGTTGCAGGCACCCATCGGTCGTTCGGGACGGGCGGAGACCGGGCGACAGCCCTACAGCATTGACGCGGTGAACGAGTTCGATCCGATCTTCGATGACATCTACGACTTCTGCGAGGCGCAGCAGATCGAGATCGACACGGTGATTCACGAGGAAGGGCTGGCCCAGGTCGAGGTCAATATCGACCACGGCGACCCGATCAGGATCGCCGACCAGGCCTTCCTGTTCAAGCGCACGGTGCGCGAGGCGGCAATGCGCCATGACCTCTATGCGACATTCATGGCCAAGCCGCACGAGAACGAGCCCGGCAGCGCCATGCACCTGCACCAGAGCGTGCATGATCTGGAAACCGGTCTGAACCTGTTTTCCCTGCCCGACGGCAGCGACAGTCCGCTGTTGCTGCACCACATTGCCGGGCTGCAGAAGTTCCTGCCTGCGGCCATGCCGCTGCTGGGGCCGAACGTGAATTCCTACCGCCGTGTGGTTTCCGACAGCGGTTCCACCGTCAACACCCACTGGGGCCACGACAACCGCACCACCGGCATCCGGGTGCCGCGTTCCGGCATCACCAGCCGACGGGTCGAGAACCGGGTTCCCGGTGCGGATGCCAATCCCTATCTCGCGGTCGCCGGATCGCTGGCCTGCGGCTATCTCGGCATGGTGGAGGAACTGGAAGCCAGCGAGCCGCTGTCCATCGACGCCTCCGAACGCAAGCTCAACCTGCCGCGCTTCCTGTCCGACGCGCTGCAGCGCCTGCGCTATGCCGCACCCCTGCGGGAGGTGCTGCACGAGGATTTCGTGGCCGCCCTGATCGACGTGAAGGAAACCGAAATGGAAGCCTTCAACCGCGTTATCAGCGCCTGGGAGCGCGAGCACCTGCTGCTGCACGTGTGAGTCACATCCTGTCCTGCCCCTTGCTTCCCATGGCGATTGGCTCTGGTTTCTCCACCCCCACGGCGCACCCGTACTTGATACGGGTGCCCATTCTGAGGCGCGGAGGCGGCACCATGGGCTGCCGGATCGAGTCCGGCAGCGCCGTCAGGGTGTGCGATGACCGCAGTGACCGATGTCCCGACAGCCCCCTCCCGGTCTCCTGCCTCACGGCCGCATCGGATAGAGGCGGGGGCCGGTCAGGCCCTTCAGCCGTTCCGAACTGACCTCCAGCCAGCGGCAGAGCATGGGCCGGGTCTCGCGCGGGTCGATCAGTTCATGGAACGCGAAGGACTCGGCGCGCGGGAAGGGTGACTGGCGCGCTGCCAGCATTTCCTCCAGCTCCAGCCTGCGGGCATCCGGATCCGGGTGGGCCGCGATCTCCCGTCCGAAGGCGACGGCGACACCACCTTCCACCGGCAGGGGACCGAACTCGGCGGATGGCCAGGCCATGACATGACACTGGCTGGCATAATGGGCCGCTGCGGCGACGCCGAAGTTCTTCTTGATGATGACAGATGCCCATGGAACCTGGCAGTCCGCTGCGGCGAGCACTGCTGCCGTGCCGGGGCGTATCGTGCCTTCCGCCTCCGCCTCCGGCCCGATCATGAAGCCCGGCTCGTCCACCAGCGCGATGATCGGCAGGTGGAAGGTCTCGCAGAGTTCGATGAAACGCTTCACCTTGCGCGCCCCGGCGGCTGACATGGCCCCGGCGGAATAGCGGCAATCATTGCTGTAGATGCCCACCGGCTGGCCGTTCATCCGGGCCAGCCCGACGATCTGCCCCGGTCCATACTGGCGCCCGGTCTCGAAGAAGCTGTCCTGATCCACCACCATGGCGATCAGTTTCCGCATGTCGTAGGCCTTGCGCCGGTCGCGCGGCACGATGCTGGCCAGCTTGTCTTCGCAGCGGTCCACCGGATCACTGCAGGCAATGGTTGGCGGCAACTGGTCCACATTTGGCGGCATGTAGCTCAGGAACTGCCGGATCTGGCGGAAGGCGTCATCCTCGTCCACCGCGCCATTGTCGATGGCACCGCTCTTCAGGTGGACCTGCGCGCCGCCCAGTTCTTCCTTGTTGATCCTGTGCCCCAGGGCGCGTTCCACCACCGCCGGACCGGCAACCAGCACCTGCGCCGTCTCCCGCGTCATGACGGAGAAATGGGAAGCGACGAGCCGTGCAGCGGGCAGGCCCGCGACAGGTCCGACGGCTGCGGCGCAGACCGGGATCGTGCCCATGGTGCGGGCGACCGACAGGAACCTGTGCGGGGTATAGGGCGGCTCCCCCACGGGGCCGGAACTGCCGCCACCCTTCTTGCCCCCGGCACCCGCGACGGAACCGCCGCCGCCCTCGTGCAGGCGGATCAGTGGCACGCGGTACTGCAGCGCCATTTCCTCGGTGTAGATCGACTTGCGCAGGCCTGCCGGATTGGGCGAGCCGCCGGAGACGGTGAAATCCTCCCCGCCCACGATGCAGGTGCGGCCCTCCACCTTGCCGAAGCCGAGGATGAAGTTGGCGGGGCTAAGGCTCTCGAAATTGCCGTCCGCATCGGTCTCCGCGGCCCCGGCACCCATGCCCATCTCGTGAAAGCTGCCCTTGTCGAGCAGCCGGTCGATGCGTTCACGCAGCGTCAGGCGACCCTTGTCATGCTGGCGCTTGACGGCCTCCGGCCCGCCATGGGCCTTCGCCATCTCGCGGCGCTCGTGAATCGCCTCAATCCGCTCCCCCCAGTCCGAACCGGACGGCGGGGTCCTGTCGCCCTCGCTCACAGTCCCAGGACCAGCTTCGCCATGATGTTGCGCTGAACCTCCGACGCCCCGGCATAGATGGTGGCGGCGCGGCTGTTCAGATGCTTCGCCATGACACCGACCGAATGATCCGGCCCGACGGGAATGGCGTTGGAGAACGGGGTCCGCGTTTCCGGCTCGTAGGGGTTGGCGTAATAGCTGATGGCTTCCACCGTCATCGCTGCGGTGGCCTGCAGGCATTCGGAGCCGCGCAGTTTCATGATGGAGGACGCAGCACCCGGGTTCTGTCCGGTGGTCAGCGCACTCATGGTCTTCTTCTCGAAGAACTCCAGTGCCACGACCTGGGCCTCCAGGTCGGCCAGCCGGGAGCGGAAGTCCGCATCCTGGATCAGTGCTTCGCCATTGCCGGCCGGTTCCTCCGCCGCGATCTTCTTCAGCTTCTCCAGCATCGCATGCAGGCTGGGGCTGTAGGCGGAACCGCCGCGTTCGAACTCCAGCAGGTACTTGGCCACGGTCCAGCCCTCGTTCTCCGGGCCGATGCGGTTGGCCACGGGCACCCGCACATCGTCGAAGAAGACCTGATTGACCTCGTGATCCCCGGACATGGTCAGGATCGGGTCGACCTTGATACCGGGCAGGTCCATGGGGAAGACGATGAAGGTTATGCCCTGCTGCGGCTTGCCTTCCTTGGAGGTGCGGACCAGGCAGAACATCATGTTCGCGTGGTGCGCGCCGGTGGTCCAGATCTTGGTGCCGTTGATGACATAGTCGTCGCCGTCACGGTCGGCACGGCACTGCAGGCTGGCCAGGTCGGAGCCGGAGCCCGGTTCCGAATAGCCCTGGCACCAGATGTGCTCCCCGCCATGGATCTTCGGCAGATATGCTTCCTTCTGCTCCGGCGTGCCGAACTTCATGATGACGGGGGCGACCATGCGCACGCCCATGGCGAACAGGCGCGGGGTGCTGGCGCGCTGGCACTCGGAATCGAAGATGTAGCGCTGCATCGGCGTCCAGCCGGTGCCGCCGTGCTCGACCGGCCAGAACGGCGCGATCCAGCCCTTCTTCGACAGGGCACGGTACCAGTCCATCGAGCCTTCGAAGTCGGAAACGACCCCCGCGGTCAGCCTGCCGGCCTCCTTCGCGTTCTCGGTCATTGCGGTATCCAGAAAGTCGCGTACCTCGCTGCGGAACGCTTCTTCCTCCGGTGTCAGCGACAGATCCATTGTCGTCCTCCCTCGACGCTTGAGACTGTTGCCGACAGGTATAGCGGAACAGTGCGCGGACCAGAAGCCCGACGCGCGGGGGAGGGGCGCGCGTCGGGCGTTGGCTACCGACCGGTCATCTTCCAGCGGCGCACCGCCCGCCCGTCCCAGATCAGGGACCTGCCGCGCCGCCCGATGGGTTCGGGGAACAGGCCCGCCCGGCGGTAGCGCCAGATCGAGATGCGGCTTCGACCGGTAATTGCGGTAATTTCCCTGAGTGTCATGGGGGCGACGGGGCGCAGGCGGCGGGCCGGGGGCATCAGCCTTCCCCCATGCCGCCATCCTGCGCCGCATGCGGCGTCGGCATGTCCTCCGCGAGCAGGCGGCGGGCCGCGTCATGGCGGCGGAACAGTTCGGCGATCCGCTCCACGACCGTGCGTTGCAGCCAGATACGACCGCCGCGCACGGATTCCAGCGTCACCTCGTTACCGCACTGGATCACGGTCACCAGTTCATCGTTCTCGTCGCGGTACTGGGTGGTGAGTTCAAGCATGATGGGTTCCATGGCCCGATCCCTTCCTGTTGCGTCATATGTCGTGATTGGCCTGCAGCCCAGGCTGCGTGGCCCTGAAGCGGTTCACCCCCTTCAGACCTGCCGTCGGCGCAGGGCGGCGAGATCGCTCGAGACGGCGCGAATGGCTGCCTGTCGCTGCAGGTCGTCCAGATCGGTTTCAATGGGTGTCAGCAGATTGTGGAACGCGTCGTCCAGGGCCTCGGAGAACTGCAACTGCAGCTCGGTACGACAGGCGTCATCCAGGTCGGATTCCTGTACCGGTTTCAGGGCCGCCTGCAGGATGTCTATGCGTTGCTTCAGCAGCCGCTCCCGCTCATCGATCAGCTCTTCCATGGTCATCGCGTGTCCTCCTGATGTTTCATGCAACCAATATATCGGTAAAAAGACCGAATGCAACATAGAAGAGGAAATTTACCGAATCCGATATCTGAACCCCACCCGATGCTTGATCACCCGCACCCGCTCGCGCATTGTCGGCGCTATGGATGGGGAGGGCCGGGAATGCTGAAGAAGATTGGTGTGGTTGGTGCCGGGCTGATGGGCGCGGAGATCGCGTTCGAATTTGCCCGTGCGGGCTACGATGTGCTGCTGAACGACCGCAGTGACGAACTGCTGGAGGCGGCGCGGACGCGGCTGAACGGGATCTGGAACAAGGGTCTGGCGCGTGGCTTCTATGCGGAGGCGGCGGGCTCGCCCCTGGACCGCATGGGTTTCAATGCCGATCTGAAGAGCTTCGCCGACCGCCAGATCGTGTTCGAGGCGGTGTTCGAGGATGAGCAGGTGAAGGGTGACACCTGGGCGCTGCTGGACGGTATCTGCGACGCCGACGCGATCTTCTGCAGCAATACCTCGACCATCGCCATCTCGACACTGGCGGCACATGTCTCGGTGGCGCGCCGCCCCCGGTTTGTCGGCACGCACTTCTTCTCCCCCGTCAGCCGGATGAAACTGGTGGAGGTCATGCCGGGCTTCGAGACGGATGAAGCCGTGGTGGAGGAAATGTTCGGCCACCTGAAGGCAGCCGGGAAGCACCCGATCCGCATCAAGGACGTGACCGGTTTCGCCGTGAATCGCCTGCTGCATGTCTTCATGATCGAGGCGGTGCGGCTGGTGGAGGAAGGTGTCGCGACGCCGGAAGACATCGACACCGCCTGCAAGCTGGGCCTGGGTCATCCCATCGGCCCGTTCGAACTGATGGATGCGGTGACCCTGAGCCTGTGCGAGCAGGCGCAGGAGATCATGCACGCGTCCTACGGCGAACGGTTCCGCCCGCGCCCGCTACTGAAGCAGAAGGTCCGTGCCGGCCACAATGGCCGCAAGACCGGGCAGGGCTGGAAGAGTTACGACTGATTTTCTGCCTGTTCCATCCCTCTCCCCCTCCCGGCCACCCACGCAAGTATCCTGAAATGGGTGGCCGGGAGGGGGAGAGGGATGGAACAGGCCACGAATTAGGTACAACGGGAGACGACGACGATGGACATCAAGGGCACGGTCTGTGTGATTACCGGGGGCGCGGGCGGTATCGGTGCCGCCATGGCGCGGAAGTTCCATGCGGAGGGGGCGAAGGCCATCGTGGTGGCGGACTTGGACATGGGGCCGTTGCAGAAGGTGGCGGATTCGGTCGGCGGTCATGCCGTGCAGACCGACGTGACCAGCGAGGATGCGATCCGGCATCTGGTGGCGGAGACGGAACGGCTGGCCGGTCCCATCGACATCTTCTGTTCCAACGCCGGTATCGCGCGGC
>CAXBNO010000183.1:0-6512 GCA_963976775.1 uncultured Kordiimonadales bacterium | reverse complement strand
GTATCGTGCCGAGAGCGTGCTCGTTGCCGATGCCTCCCTGACGGTGGATACGGAGCCGGGCGTGGCCCGCATCGATATCCTGCTGCACAGCTTCGGTCCCGATCCCTACCCCTCCGTGATCCGAAGTTTCGAAAGCACGCCTGACGCGGACGTTGTCCAGTTCATGAATGCCGCCGTCGATCTGATGATGGTGGAGATCGAGGATCTGTGGAAGCAGCGCACCATCGAGAGCTTTGGTGACCTGCGCCTGCTGAGTGCGCTGGTGCCGATTCGGGGGCTGGCCGACTGGCAGGCTCTGGAACGCACGATCATCTCGACGTCCGTTGTCCGGAAACTGGAGCTGACCCAGATTTCGGTGCGGGACGCGATCGTGGTGCTGCACCACCTGGGTGACGAGGCACTGCTGCGTCGCGCGCTGGCGCAGCAGGATCTGATCCTGGCCGAGAAGGATGGCTTCTGGACCATTCGCCGTGCGGGCGACGTCGCGGGTGTGCAGCAGTGAGTCCGCTGCGACAGACACTGTTCTGGCTGATCTTCGTCGGCGTTCTGGGACTCATGACCTTTGCATTGCGTGACATGCTGCTGCCCTTCGTGGTCGGCATGGCCGTGGCCTACCTGAGCGACCCGCTTGCCGACTGGCTGGAGCGGATGCGCCTCAGCCGCAACCAGGCAACCATCGTCATCACGGTTTCCTTCATCATCATCCTGTTGCTGGGGCTGCTCATCCTGGTGCCGCTGGTGGTGCGCCAGGCGGGTGAGTTGCTGCTGCAGTTGCCCGGTTATGTCGAGCAGGCGACGAAGCTGCTGCAGCCCTTCGTCATGAACATGCTGGAGGCTGCCTCCGACAGGGGCGTCGATGTCAGCCGCGACGATGGTGCCCAGGCGCTGAAGGAATACGCCAGCCAGGCGGTGAATTTCTTCACCGAACTCGCCGGAAATCTGGTGCGCGGCGGCGCGGCCCTGCTGAATTTCCTCTCCCTGCTGGTGATCACGCCCATCGTCACCTTCTACCTGCTGTACGAATGGGACAATCTCGTCGAGAAGATCGATGGCTGGCTGCCGCGCCGCCATGCCACGACGATCCGCAAGCTGGTTCACGATATCGACCGGACCCTGGCCGGATTCGTGCGCGGGCAGGGCACGGTCTGCATCGTCCTGATGATCTACTACGCGACCACCCTCAGTCTTTCCGGCCTCGGCTTCGGGTTCCTGATCGGCATACTGTCAGGCGCGCTGTCGTTCATTCCCTTTGTCGGTGCGATCTTCGGTGCCGTCACCTCCATCGGCCTGGCGATCCTGCAGTTCTGGCCCGACGACCTGGCGCGGGTGGCCATCGTGCTGGCCATCTATGTCGTCGGACAGGTGGCTGAAGGGTATGTCCTGACGCCGAAACTGGTTGGTGACCGCATCGGACTGCATCCGGTCTGGGTCATGTTCGGGGTGCTGGCTGGCGGGGTACTGTTCGGCTTTGTCGGGATGCTGCTGGCGCTGCCTGTCAGCGCCGTGATCGGTGTGCTTGTCCGGTTCGGCCTCGACCAGTATCTGCGCAGTCACTTCTACGACCCCGCCAACACGGAAGAGGACGGCAAGACGCCGGAGACATGAAGCGCCCGACCCAGCAACCGCTCGCCCTGGAACTGGCCCCCCGTTACGGGCGCCGCGACTTCATGCCCGCACCCTGCAACGCCGATGCCCTGTCATGGATCGGCAACTGGCCGGACTGGCCCGGTCCGGCGCTTGCGCTGCATGGCCCCGCGGGGTCCGGCAAGACGCACCTGCTGCACATATGGGTGAAGGCGAGTGAGGGTGTGCTGCTGCAAGGCCCCGAACTGACACTGGAGGCGGCGCACGACCTGGCCGGAACACCGGTCGCCATCGACCGCGCCGACGCCATGGTGCAGCCGGAGCCGTTCCTGCACCTCTACAACATGCAGCGGGAGGCCGGGGCGCACCTGTTGTTTGCCGCCCGCACACCGCCGGCTGACTGGACACATGGCCTGCCTGACCTCTCGTCACGGCTCGCAACGGCCCCGGCCGTGGCGATTCGCCAGCCTGACGACACTCTGCTTTCCGCCCTGTTGCTGAAGTATGCCGGCGATCGCCAGCTTGACCTCACACCGTCGGCCTATGCCTGGCTGCTGCCGCGAATGGACAGATCGTTCGCAGGCGTGCAGGAAATCGTTGCCCGGCTGGATCGCGCGGCGCTGCGGCAGCAGAAGCGTCATGTCAGCCGCGACCTTGTCATCGCGGTGCTGACCGGCAATGACGCGCCGGGGCAAGGTTGATGCTTTCGGCCTGAACCCTGTCGGTACTATATTGATGTCTGCCCAGCAGACTGCCGGAACCTGTATGACAATCGGCCCCGGTCGCGGGCCAGCAACGGAGAATTCGATGCGTACCATCCAGATGCTCTTCGCTCTCTCGACCCTGTCCCTGTTCTCGGCACCCGCGCTTGCCGCTTCCGATCCGGTGGAAGGTGTCTGGCTGACCGAAAGCGGCGGCGCCCATGTCGAGATCGCACCCTGTGAGGCTTCCATGTGCGGCACGATCATCTGGCTGAAGGAACCGAACCGCGAGGACGGTACGCCGAAGCGTGACATCAATAACCCCGACGAGGCCAACCACGACAATCCGATCATCGGCCTGCAGATGATCCGGGGCTTCGCGAAGGACGCCCCCGGCGTCTGGGAAGATGGCGAGATCTACGATCCGCAGAGCGGCAAGACCTATGATTCCAACATGCAGTTGATGGACGCCAACACGCTGGAAGTCGAGGGCTGCGTGCTGTTCTTCTGCCAGGAGCAGACCTGGACCCGCATCAGGTAGTCCATCGTGCATCCCTGCCAGCCGACAAATTCCTCTACCTGACCGACGGAGCATCCCGACCATGGCCCGAATCCCGCTGCTGACCGCCGCAGACGCAAACGACAGCAATCGCGACGTGCTGCAGCGTGACGTCAATATCTACTATGCCCTGGGCCATGTGCCGGGCGCGGCGCGGGGATTCAGTCAGATGGGCCTCTGGCTGCGCTTCGATTCAGCTCTGGATACCCGTCTGAGGGAACTCGCGATCCTGACGGTGGGCTATGTCGAGCGCGCGGCCTACGAATGGGCACATCACATCGAACTGGGCTATCAGTTCGGTGTCACCGACGCGGATATCGAACGGCTGATTGCGGAGCTGGAAGGCGCGGAGACGGATCTGGAACCGGTTGCGAAGCAGGTGATTGCCGCCGCGCGGGAAGTGACGCGGGACGGAGCCATGACCGACGCCACCTGGGACGCCCTGTTCCCCGTGTTCGGCCAGGAGAAGATGATCGAGCTGACGGCCGCGATCGCCTTCTACTGCGCCATCGTGCGGGTGCTGAAGACCCTCCAGGTCGAGCTGGAGCCGGATGTGCAGCAGTTCATCGAGCGCTGGCCGCTGCCTGCGAACTGACAGCGCGCCTCAGAGCGCCGTCGAGATACCGGCGGTTGCCGTCAGCCTGCCACTGAAGACACTGCCCAGGAACGCGGTGGCCACCTCGATCCCGTCCGGGGCGATGCCGTGGCCGGTGCCGGGGCTGACATGAAACCCGACCGGCAGGCCCGCGTGGCCCAGTGCGCCGACGGCATGAAACATCGCCAGGGCCGGGACCATCTCGTCACTGTCACCGTGGATCAGCTGGATCGGTGTGGGGGAGGTGATCTCCTGCGCCAGCGTCTCACCGCCCAGCAGGGCACCGGAGAAACCGACGATACCCGCCAGAGGCGCGGCCCTGCGCAGGCCGACATGCAGTGACAGCATCGTGCCCTGGCTGAATCCGATCAGCGCCATGTCCCGATCCTCCAGCCCATGCCGGTCCCGCTCCCGATCCAGGAATGCGTGCAGCAACGGCGCGACCGCGTCGGCGCGGCTGCCCATGGCGCCATAGCGCTCGACCATCTGCTTCGGGTCGCCACTGGCGCGTGCCGGGTCATCGAGGTCGATGGCGAACCACTGACGGCCCATCGGGGACATGTCACAGGGTTCCGGGGCATTGGGGGCGACGAAGGCCGCTTCCGGCAGGCTGCGCGCCAGGTAGGGGGCCAGCCCGATCAGGTCCTGACCGTCTGCACCATAGCCATGCAGCAGCACGACAAGCTGTTTCGGCCTGTCACCGCGCGCCTGCGGGTGACGGGGACCGTCGAGGGGGCTGGGCATGGTGGGGACCTTCGTGTTTCAGGTTTCCGGAACCGCCGCATCCTACAGGCTCAGCCGATCGTCGCCAGTCCCGGAAACAGCTCCAGCAGCCAGATCGCGAGGATCTGCAACTGGTTGGTGAAGATCAGCACACCGGTCACGATCAGCAGCAGGCCGGTGCCGACCTCCACCTTGTGCAGGTGGCGGCGGAAGCGGACCAGGAAGCCCATGAAGGCGCGGACCGCCAGTGCCGCCAGCAGGAACGGAATGCCGAGACCCAGGGCATAGACCGCCAGCAGCGCCGCACCGGTGGTGACATTCTGCTCGCTCGCCGCCAGGGCAAGGATGGTGGCCAGGATCGGGCCGATGCAGGGGGTCCAGCCGAACCCGAACGCCATGCCCAGCAGATAGGCGCCGGGGGCTTTCAAATTCCGGGTGCCGGCGGCAAACCGGGCTTCCCGATAGAACAGGCCGATCCGCAGCAGACCGATCATGTGCAGGCCGAACAGCACGATCACCGCGTTGATCGCGCTGGCAGAGGCCCCGAGCGCCACGAAGACGGTGGAGAAGCCGAGCACGAAGAAGACCGCCATCAGCACCACGCGCCGTGTCAGGGCCGGGTCCTTGCCTGCCTTCTCGTTCATCTCGTCGAAGTTGGTCCCGGCCATGTAGCTCAGGTAGGCGGGGACCAGGGGCAGCACGCAGGGGCTCAGAAACGACACGAACCCGCCAACCGCTGCCCATGCAAAGCTGATCTCTGCTGCCATATCTCGCCTGCTTCCCGACCTGTTGCTATCGTGGGTCCGTGACCCAGCCGATATACATCTGTTTAGGGCCTGTGGGACACAAGGCCAATCAACTGACCGTCAGTGGCGACAGCCTGTCGCTGCCGACCCCCTGGGGAGGGAACCGCAATGCGCGCACTTGTCGTCAATGAATTGGGTACGCCGGACATCATGCGGATGGAAGAGAAGCCCTCCGTGCCGCCGGGGCCGGAGGAAATCCGGGTGCGCATCCGCGCCGCCGGTCTCAATTTCCCGGATATCCTGATGATTGCGGGCAAGTATCAGCACAAGCCGCCGCTGCCCTTCACTCCGGGCATGGAAGGTGCCGGCGAGGTGCTGGAGGTCGGGTCGGACGTGACGCAGTTCAGCCCCGGCGACCGGGTCGTCATTCACGCCAAGAACGGCATGTATGCGCAGGAAACGACGCTGCCTGCCGCCTGGGCGATAAAGCTGCCGCAGGCCTGGACCTTCGCCGAGGGGGCCGCCTTCTGGTCGGCCTATTGCACCGCCTGGGTCGCGCTGGTCGAACGCGGCGGCCTGCAGGCCGGCGAAACCCTGCTGGTCCATGGGGCTGCCGGAGGTGTTGGCCTTGCCGCGGTCGAGCTTGGTGTGGCGCTGGGTGCCGAAGTCATCGCCGTCATCGGCAGTGATGAAAAGGCTGCCGCTGTGGCGGAAAAGGGGGCGGCGCATGTCATCCACCACCGCCACGAGACCTTCCGCGACAGGGTTCTGGAGATCACGGACGGGCAGGGTGTCGATGTCGTCTATGACCCGGTCGGCGGCGACATGCTGTTCCAGTCGATGCGCTGCATCGCCTGGGGCGGGCGGCTGCTGGTCATCGGCTTTGCCTCCGGCACCATTCCCGATGTTCCGGCGAACTACGCCCTGCTGAAGAGCTGTTCCCTGCTCGGGGTCCGCGCCGGGGAGTACGCCCGCCGCGATCCGGCGGCCAGCGCCCGGATGATCACGGCCATGCTGAAGCTGGCGGCGGAGGGCAAGCTGCGCCCCACCGTGCACCAGACCATGCCGCTGACCGAAGCCGTTGCGGCGCTGGAGGTGATATCGAGCCGGGGCGTGATCGGGAAGATGATCCTGGAAGTTGCCTGATCTGAATCAGGCCCCTGCCCTCCACAGGCGGGATAGGATCGATTGTGAGGCGGTTCGTACCGGTTTCCGCTTCAAATAGGCGGCTCAAGCCGTCAGTATCGCCGTGGGGGACAGTTTTCATGCTTGTTTCCGGGATGTCGGGTTCCGGGAACACTGCTGTCAGGACGTGATTTCCATGGCTGATACAGAAATTGTCCTCCTGCCGGAGGAAGATGGTCGTGTCGGCAAGGTCGCCGTGACCGGCGCACAGGGTACCGTGCTGCTGGAACGGGCCTTTGATGGCACAAGCGTGGCCACGGGCGCGGCACCGCTGGCCCCCCAGGTGCTGCCGGCCTCCAGCATTGCCGAACGGTTTGCTGCCCTGCTGGCGTTTCAGCAGCAATCGGGCTTTGGCGACCCCGGTGACCTGCTGAATCTGTTCAGGATCGCGCCGGAAAGGAAGAGCGATGATCGCGGCG
>CAXBNO010000182.1:0-6526 GCA_963976775.1 uncultured Kordiimonadales bacterium | reverse complement strand
AACCGCCAGGGGCTGCCGGTCAGCGTGTCATCCAGACCGGAGAGGCTGACCGCGGGGGCATGCAGGTTCGCCGGATCAACCCGGTCCGGCAGGTCCGGTACAACGGGCGCTGGTGCGGGGGCGTTCTCGTCACGCTTCCGGATCATCACCCAGCGGCAGTAATCCAGCACTGTCTCGCCATGCTGGTCCGTGCCGACGGAATTGACGTAGACCGTGCCGGTCTTGCCGTTCGAATTCTCCTTCAGGCCGATGACCGTGGAGCGGGCGGAGAGCGTGTCGCCGGGATACACCGGTTTCAGGAAACGGCCCTGGGCATAGCCCAGATTGGCAACGGCGTTCAGGGAGACATCGGGCACGGTCTTGCCGAAAACGATGTGAAACACCAGCCAGTCGTCCACGGGGCTGCGCGGCAGACCCATCGCCTTGGCAACCGTGTCGGCGGACTGCAGGGCATATCGCCCGCCGAACAGGGCGGTGTAGAGGGCCACATCACCTGTGGTGACGGTCCGGGGCGTGGCATGGGGCAGGTCCTGCCCGACGCTGAAGTCCTCAAAGAAATTGCCAGCGTTGATCTTCGTTGCCATGAACAGGCCTCTCCCTCTCTGTTTCGCGCAGATAGTCCAGGTGGCCTGTTCCCCATCCCTCGCCCCCTCCCGGCCACCTACGGGAGTATCCTGAATTGGGTGGCCGGGAGGGGGCGAGGGATGGAACAGACTGCCCGGAGAATGTCCGCCAGCGATCTATCACGTCTCGGGCGGACTGGCAGCCCTCAAAGGTTCGCGCAGGATGACTTCGCGATGGGGGAAGGGAATCCTGACATCGTGCTGCTTCAGTGTGTCCCAGAGGGCGAGGAAGACCTTGCCCTTGATGTTCACCACGCCTTCCGCCGGGTCGATGATCCAGAACCGCAGCACGAAGTCGATGGATGAATCCCCGAAATCGGTCAGGTGACAGACCGGCGCGGGCGACGGCAGCACTCGGTCGACGCCCGATGCAGCCTCGACCGCGATCCGGCGAACCAGGTGCGGATCACTGTCGTAGGAGACGCCGAACCCGATCTCCAGCCGGATGTTCCTGTCGGAATAGGACCAGTTGATCACCTGGTTGGTGATCAGGTCCTCGTTCGGGATCAGGAACTCCCGCCCGTCGCGGGTGATGACGGAGACGTAGCGGGCATTGAGCTTGTTGATCCAGCCGAAAGTCTCCCCCAGCGAGATCACGTCACCGGGCTTGATCGACTTGTCCGTCAGCAGGATGAAGCCGCTGATCAGGTTCGACACCACCTTCTGCAGGCCGAAGCCCAGACCAAGGCCGACAGCGCCGGAGAAGACGGCGAGCGCTGTCAGGTCGATGCCGGTCAGGTCGAGGGCGATCACCACGGCCCCGGTCAGAACAGCGATCCGGAACAGCTTCGACAGCAGCACCTGCGTCGCGGGTGCGAGATCGGGTGTGGAGAGAATGCGCCGTTCCACCAGCCGGCTGACCAGGACCGCGATCCAGATCAGCACGATGGCCATGATCAGCCCGTTGGCAATGGCCAGCAGGGAGACCTGCCGTTCCCCGATACCGAAGGTCGCGGACTCCAGAGCGTCGAGCACGGCGGGCAGGATGCCGGTGATGTTCAGCGCTGCAATGGACCAGATGCCGATGGCGAGCGCCCGCCCCAGCAGGCGGTTGCGGATCAGCCGGGTCACCAGGGAGATGATGAACCAGGCGGTGACAAGATTGGCGCAGATCGTCAGATAGAAGGACCGGCTTGGCCAGGTGACTTCCCTGAGTGTCAGCACGGTGATCCAGAGCAGCAGCGCCAGCAGGATCGCGCGGCGGCGGTCGATGATGGCCGTGATGGTCGCGGTCAGCGGATGCGGCGTCCCCCTGCCCGCACCGGAGACAAGGGGGGCAAGCGCACGGGAGATCAGGTGCGCGGCCAGAACCAGTCCGACGAGGATGAGAAACTGGTACAGCGTCCAGGGTGTCAGAAACTGGTCCAGAAACGCGCCGTCCGACCCGAAGATCCGGTCGGCCCAGTCGCCGAGCGTCCCGATGATGGCAGATATGTCCATGCGCAGCAGTCCCTACTCCGCGGCCTCCCGCCGGACGGCATGCTTGCGGCGCAGGACAGCGCCCGGACCCGTGACGGGGCAATAGTCGCTGCCGTCGAAGATCTGCACGCCGTTCACCCAGGTACCCAGCAGCCCGGGCGCGTCACGCACCAGCCGTTCACCACCGGCAGGCAGGTCCTTGAGACGCCGCGTGCGGCTTATGCCGACGGTGTCGGGGTCGATCAGGATGAAGTCGGCGGCATTGCCCGGCTTCAGGGCGCCGCGCCCGTCGAGGCCGTAGATTTCGGCAGGCTCCGAGGTCAGCTTGACGATGGCCTGTGCCAGATCGAAGACACCCAGTTCGCGCACCCAGTGGCCAAGGAAATGCATGCCGAAACCGGCATCGCAGAAGAACGTGTGATGCGCACCGGCATCGGACAGGCTGACCAGGTTGCCGGGCATGGCGAGCAGCTCACCGACTGCGTCCTCCTCCACATTCAGCAGCTTCGCGGTGAAGGTCGTCTCCAGCCCTTCCGAAAGGGCCAGGTCGAAGAAGAAATCGACCGGGTCCTCGCCCCGCTCCTTCGCGATATCGGCAATCGTGCGCCCTTCCAGCGCTGCGTTCGCCGGGCTTTGGGTGATGGTCACTTCGACCCGGTCCCAGTGGCCATTGAAGATGCGGGTTCCCGAAGGCACCTGCAGCGCGTCCCGGATGCGCTGACGGCGCGCAGTGTCCGCGAAGGCCCGTTTCAGATCCGCGACCGGGGCGCTGTCCGGCCAGCCATCGATTGTCAGCATCGGATAGGCGGAGGCGAGCGTGAAATCCATCGACAGTGGCTGGCAGGAGCACTGCGAATAGACCGACCGTCCCTTCCCGCGTTCTGCCGCACAGGCGCGGGCAATGCCGATGGCCCGGTCCGGCTGGTTCGAGAAGTGCAGCATCGGCGCATAGATCGTCGTACCGCCGGAAATCTCCGACAGTTCCCCGAGGAAGGGGATATCGGTGCGGTCACCGCAGGTCGCCATCATGATGCCGCCACCGGCCCGCCCCATCGTTTCTGCGAAGGCCCGGAACTCCTCGTTCCCGGCCAGTCGGGAGGGCACGGGCTTGTTGGCGGCACCGAAATGGTTCTCGAATGTCGAGGAGCCGATGCCGATGGCACCTGAGGCCATGGCGTCGGCCAGCAGATCCTGCATCTGTTTCAGTTCATCCGGCGTCGCCGCCCTTTCCGACCCGTCCGCGCCCATCACGACTGTTCGCATGACGGAATGGGAAGCCAGTGCTGCCACGTTCGGAAAGGGTCGCTTGCGGTCGATCAGGTCGAGATACTCGCCGAAGCTCTCGAACGACCAGTCCACCCCGGCGTGGAGGCTGTCGAGCGACATGGCCTCCACCACCGACAGGTTGGCGAGCAGGGTGTTGCGTGATTCCGGCGTGGCCGGGGCAATCCCGAAACCGCAGTTGCCGATCACGACCGTGGTGACGCCCAGCGCAGGCGAGGGGGAGGCTGTCGGGTCCCAGGTCAGCTGCGCATCGTAGTGCGTGTGGACATCAATGATACCAGGCATGAGCACCTGGCCGGCCGCATCCACTTCCGCACGACCGGCACCGGATACCCGTCCGAGTGCCGTGATCCGACCGTCATCCACAGCCATGTCGCCGAAAGTCTCTTCACTGCCCAGTCCATCATGGATGCGGGCGTTGCGGATGATCAGATCGTGCTCTGCCATGGTCTCACTCCAGCTACTCTTCCAAGCTGACCAGTGTGACATCGGCAGCGCGACAGGCAACCGTCGTTTGCTGTCTCCCCCAAGACACGATCAGGCTGCGGAGCGTCGTGCCCGAACGTCCGTGCTGCGTTGGGTCAGACGTGCAGGACCCTCATGATATCAGCTTCTGTATCTTCTCGACCCAACCCAGCCCCAGCCCGACCAGGACACCCAGGGCGCCCAGGACCCAGACGGCACCCCGCCCCCGGTTGAAGATCGCCCGGGTTTCCCGGATATCATCCTCGATACGGTCCAGTTTGCGTTCAAGGGCGTTGAGGCGAACGTCCAGTCGCGCCAGTTCCACTTCGCTCATCATGCTGACCTGCCGGCAAACAGCTGGACCAGACCGCCGGACAGGGTGTTTGCCCCGGTTGGCGTGACACGGATGCGGTCAATCATGCCGGACAGCGTTCTGCTGCCCCCGCCGGAGATGACCAGGCCCCCGTTTGACGCCTGCATGGCGTGAGACGAGACCCAGCGGTTACCTGTGGTACGGCGCAACTGGATCACGCCACGCCAGACGCCGGTGCCACCCTGGTACAGGACCAGGCCGCTCGTGCTGGTGGTGAACTGCCCCGACGTTGCGGCGGTGCCGCTGGCGGAGACATAGCCACTGGTCGCCAGTCCACTGCTGTCGCCGATCTGGATCAGCAGGCTGTCGCTGCCTGAAACGCTGACGGCATCCAGCCAGACATCGATCATGTCCGGCCCGGATACACCCCCCAGGTCGGTGAGCGTGACGCTGCTGCCGCTGGATGTATCGCCGGACCCGCCGCGCCTGATACCACCACCCAGGGCGGCGACAGCCTGCGCGACACGCTGTGGCGACATGATCTTCGTTGCTTCGGTTCCCGCTTCCGCTTCCGCCTGGCTTGCCAGTGCAGGTTCAGGCAGGTCCGCAAAGGTCGGAAGCTCGGTCGATCCTGTTCCGACAGTGCGTTCGGCAGCGTTACCGATGCCTGAAAGCATGTTTCGTCCCGGCTGGGTGATGCTCATCAGGCAAACCTCCGGAACGGTGTCGTCGGGAACTGACAGAATGGCACCAGCGCGGTCGGCAGTCCGGTGTTGCGCAGGCGCAGATTGACGTGCCAGCCCGCCACGGCGGTTGCGGGCACGATCACGTCGCCGTTGCCGTCCAGCACCGCCGTGTCCCATACCGTGCCGACGAAGCTGATGTCCTGATCCGGTGTCGGCGTCAGGGCAATTCCGGCCCCGTCGAGCGCCGAGACGGCCGCCGCTTCATCCGGGAATTTCAGGTAGTGGTTCACAAAATCATCCATTGCTCATTGCCTCCAGTGTTGCGTCGGGAAGAGGGCCGAAGATGGCGACCTGGCGGATCACGCACGGCAGGCCGCTGGCGCCGGTCAGATCGCTGCCCAGCCGCATCTTGTCGGCATCGGCGTTCATCGTGTGGCTGCTGCTGGTGACAACCGAGGCTCCGCCGGCCGAGACAGCCACATCATTCTCCGTGATCCGCAGCGCGACGACGATGCGGTTGCCGGGTGTCAGGCTGTTCTCCACTGTCAGGTCGAGGCCATCGGCACCCGTGAGATGCAACGCGCCGGATTGCATGTCGAGGGCGACCTCCTCTGTCGTGCCTGTGCCGATGGACAGCAGCACTCCATGGTCGTCACGAATCTCCGCCTCGATCAGAAGTGTGAATCCGTCAGGCCGGAAGGCGGATACGGTGGACAGGTCGACGGTTGCCAGATCGGCGGAGCGGGTCACCTGGGATCCGTCTGTGTCGACCTGGCTGGGCGCGCACGCTGTGGCACTGCTTACGGGGATGCAGCGGCACCCCTTCACGGCGATCCCGGCATTTGTGTCCCCTGTGAAGCTGGTGGAGCCGCCGATACCGTCCGTGAACTGCAGAATGAAGCCGGAAGTGCCGGACGCACCGGGCGCGACGACGGAAGCCCGGAGTCTGTACCAACCCGCGCCCAGCTTCTGGTACCCGACCATTACCGTCGATGAACCGGTCTTGTAGGGCGTAAGTGTTTCCGTGGCGAAGTCCCAGCGCCAGCCGAAGTAGTCACCGCCCGCACCATCGAAGGGTGCCGAATAGGCATAGAATGCATGCTGGGTCGGGACCGATCCGATGTCCTTCACATCCATGACAACGATGTATCGGGTGCCGGAGACAAGCCCGGTGGTATTCACAGCATTGCCGACAAGATGACCGCCGTTGTCGGCGGTCTGGAAGATTGTCCGCGCTGTCATTGTTCCGTCCGGGGCGATCGCATTCTCGGCGGTGTTGGTCACGCCGGTCCCGCCCGATTGGAGATCACTGTGGATCATGTGGTTGGTCTGCTGCGGTTCCAGCAGAAGGCCCAGCGGCTCTCCGGTCTCCGGGTCATGGGTGAGTCGCGTTGCATCGATGGCCTTGCTCTCGATTCCGCCCCCGTCCGTGTTCGTGAAACCCATGGTCGCGCGGTTGAGCGTGATCTGGCTGACCTCACCCAGGTCGAAACCCATGATCGCCGATGGCAGGGTGCCGAAGCGGTTGCGGAACGTTCCGCGTGCGGCGGCGATAATGGCGTCGGCCACGGCCCCGGAAGCGCTCGACGCGCTGGTTGCGGCGGCACTGGCTGATCCGGCCGCATTTGTCTCCGACGTTCCGGCGCTGGTTTCGGCGGCCTCAGCGCCTGCCCTGGCGGTTTCTGCGGCAGTCTGTGCGGCCTCCGCCAATGCCTGCGCGCTGACGGCACCGGATT
>CAXBNO010000181.1:0-6533 GCA_963976775.1 uncultured Kordiimonadales bacterium | reverse complement strand
TGCTTCCCGTCTGGCAGAGCGTCACCGCGACTGGCGCTTTCTCAATCTCGGTGTCCCTGGCACAGCCCTGAGTGAGCATCTGTATTTTCTTCGGAACCGTCATGCGGAAATCGGCAGTCCTGACCGATATGTCTTCTTCGTCTACACGGGCAACGACCTGCTGGACCTGTTCCGGGGCGCGCCGGGTGAAGCTGCGCCGGAACGAAAGGTCGATGTTGTCGCGCACGCCGACGAAGCCAGCTCGTCACAGCGCTTCCTCTCCCGGGTCAATGCCTTCGTCTACTACAACCCGGTCCTGAAGCGGTCCTATGCCATCCAGCTTGTCCGCCGCTATCTGCTGAACACGCTGAACGCCAGCGCCAAGGACGCTGGCCGTGTCCCCCTCGTGCATCCCTCGATCCTGATGTTCGACACCCGTCAGCAGATCATGCAGCAACAGGCTGCCGAACTGCTCGCGGTGCAGTTCCGGCGGCTCGACGATCTGCAGGACCGGCTGGGGTTCTCGTCGCTGGTGATCGTCGTGCCGAACGTGTTCCAGCTTGATGCCGAACGACTGCAGGGCATGACCGACCGTTACGCGATGCAGCCGCGGGACGTGGATGTCCTGACCCCGAACCGGATCATCGCCGACGCCGCCAGCGGGCACGAATTCCGGTTTCTCGACGCCACGGAGTGCATGGCCGCGAGCGGCGACCCCAGGGAACTCTACTACCTGCAGGATGACCACCTGCGGGACGCCGGTGTCCGGGCCCTGGCCGACTGCATCGGTCCCGCGATCAGCGAATTTCTGGTTCGCTCCATCAAATGATGGAAGCGGCACCGGGCGACTGATCCCTACCGGAACGCCTTGCGCGCCGCTGCCGTCACCACGCCCCAGGCGGCATTGATCGACAGGCCGGTGATCAGGCCCAGGACCGGATCGCCCGATGGTTCGATGCCCTTCATCGGGAAGACCACGGCGACGGCGATCAGCGTGGGGGCCACGGCGCCGAAGATGGCGGCCAGGATCCAGTACTTCAGGCCGCGTCCGAACCATGGCGCGATCAGGCCCAGCACGATGCCCCAGACACCACCCCAGAAGGTGATGGAGACAAGCTGCGGCACCCCGAACGGCTCCACAGGCTGCATCGGGAAGGGGGCGATTCCTGCATCATGGAGCAGCATCAGCACGATCTGATGCCCGGCCAGCACACCGATGCAGCCCGCTATGAACCAGAGCAGCAGGGAGCGGGGGGAGCGCATGATCAGCCTTTGCCTTCCGCCGGATACCAGTTGGGCTCGCGCTTCTCCAGAAAGCTCGCCAGCCCTTCGTCCGCTTCCGGTGTCAGGCGCTTGGCAGCATGGGGGCGGACCATTTCCTCCATCTCCAGCGCGGAGAAATACAGCGCCGAATACTTCAGGATCGATTCCTTGGACTGCGCCAGGGCTTCCGGCGGGCAGTGCAGCAGGGCGTCGATGATGGGGGCCGCCGGCGCGTCCAGATCGGCGGCGTCACAGACCTCGTCCACCAGCCCGATCTCCATCGCGCGTTCGCCACTGAACCGCTCGCAGGTCAGCGCATAGCGCCGTGTCCGTCCCGGACCCATGCGGGAGATCAGTTGCGGGAAGATCGGTGCGGCCATCAGGCCCCAGCGGGCCTCCGTGATCGAGAAGATGGCGTCCCGTGCGGCGATGATGATGTCGCAGGCTGCCGCGACCCCCGCGCCGCCGCCGAAGCAGCCGCCGTGGATCAGGGCGATGGTGGGCTTGGGGAAGGTGGTCAGGCCCTGCACCGCGTGGGTGGTATTGCGGGAGACTTCCGCGTTGGCGTTCCAGTCCTTCACCCGAACCTCGCGGATCCAGGACAGGTCGGCGCCCGCCTGGAAGTGCTTGCCCCGGCCCCGGATCACCACCAGGCGGCAGGCGTCGTCCACCGCCAGCCTGCCGAAGGTCTCCAGCAGCGCGCCGATCATCTCGCCATTGTAGGCATTGTTGCGCTCCGGCCGGTTCAGCCAGACGGTCGCCACCCCGCGCCCGTCGATCTCTGTCTCGACGACACTCATGTCTTGCTCTCCCCTTGCACATCCGCCTTGCCGATCCAGTCCGGGAAGGTGCCGCTCGCCGGATCGAAGAGCGCGTTCATCCGCCGCAGGCGCTCGATCGGTGCCAGTGTCGCCGCGATCAGCGGGTCATCCGGCATCGCGGTCGCCAGTTTCGATCCCCCGATGTCCCCCGCCAGCGCCCCCAGCGCGCCGTCGATCTCCGCCTCGCTCAGCGTGCCCTTGGCCCGCAGACTGCCAATCAGGGCCGCAACGGCCAGCAACAGCCCGGCCGTCTGGGCATCTGAAACATCGGCATCACTGGTCATGGCGGCTGGTCCCGATCCGGTGGCGGGTAGGAATGGCTGGTGATCCCGACAGGATTCGAACCTGTGACCTACTGATTAGGAACCACCGGGAAACCCCTTGTTTATCAATGGCGTTGTACGAAAACAAGCGGGCAGGCCCTCCATTACATATCAATGACTTGCAGGCGAAATGTACAACCGAATGGAGGATTTGTTGTGGCTGACAAGACACATATTGAATGGACCGACGCGACCTGGAACCCGATCACGGGATGCAGTGTCGTCAGTCCGGGCTGCACGAACTGCTACGCGATGAAGCTGGCCGGAACCCGGTTGCAGCACCATCCGTCGCGGGCGGGCCTGACGGTCGCCAGCAAGGCTGGGCCGGTCTGGACCGGTGAAGTTCGCTTCAACGAGCAGTGGCTTGATCAGCCGTTGCGGTGGCAGAAGCCGCGCATGATCTTCGTCTGTGCCCACGGCGACCTGTTCCATGAGAACGTGCCCGACGAGTGGATCGACCGGGTGTTCGCGGTCATGGCGACGGCTCCGCATCACACGTTTCAGGTGCTGACCAAGCGCCCGGAACGGATGCGGGACTACATGGCCGATGCAGAAGTGCGCATTCAGGGCCGTCTGCGTTGCGTTGACAGGTTCATAGCAACGGGTGGGGAGCATGGGCGCGGGCTTGATGCGTGGCCACTCCACAACGTCTGGCTTGGCGTGAGTGCCGAGGACCAGACACGGGCCGACGAGCGCATCCCGCTGTTGCTGGCCACCCCCGCCGCCGTCCGGTGGGTCAGCGCCGAGCCGCTGCTTGGGCCGGTGGACCTGACGCGACTTGAGTGGGGCGCCGACGTGATCCACGGGGCGACCGACGCCCTGAGTGGCGTGGATACCTGTCTGGAGTTTCCTGGAGAGCCAAGACCCGCGCGAGGAAAGATCGATTGGGTCATCTGCGGCGGCGAGTCCGGCCCCGGCGCGCGCCCGATGCACCCTGATTGGGCGCCGGTGTCGCCTTCCACTTCAAGCAGTGGGGGGAATGGGTCAGCGTGTCCGAGGTCGAAGGCGACGGGCCGCACCACAAGTTTCCAGACGGGGCAACGGTGCGCCGCATCGGCAAGAAGGCTGCCGGTCGCCATCTGGACGGCGTGACCCACGACGCATACCCGGCGGCTCCGACACATGACTCCGCGCAAAGGAGGACAGCATGACTGACATGACAGAACAGTTGCGGGATGCGACTCGCCAATGGCCGGTCCCCCGTCAGTCGTTGGTCGACCTGATGATCGAGGCGGCGGACGAACTCGCCCAACAACGCGAAGCCCTGGAACAGTGCGCCGAGTATTTTGATGACCGCTCTGACGTGGACACCAGTGACGGTGAGCCGGTGGCCAACAAGGAAATGCGCCTGCTGGGCGTGGTGCGTGAAGCATTGGGAGAGAAGTGATGGATGACCTGATCGAACGCGCCCGAAAGCTGGGGGAACCGAAACGGTATCCAATGTCTTTTGATGGCCACAATAACCCTGTGGAGGCGATTGTCGACCCCGAGGAACTGACCGCCATGAAGGCCGTTATCCGCGACCTTGCCGACGCACTTGACGCGCGCTGGCAGACGATGGAGAGCGCGCCGAGGGATGGGACGCCAATTCTCGTTTGGAGGGACGGTCACCCGATTGTTAGGGCGTCTGTATGGAGGGTGCGCCCGAAAATGCTGCCTGACTGGGAAACCCATATCATCCGCGACGGCATGGATCCCCCGTTCGAAGGCTTCCCCATACTGACCCGGCTGGGCGATGCAAAGGCCCCCACCCACTGGCACCCCCTCCCGCCCCCACCGGAGGACGTGTGATGCAGTCCCGCACCATGTCGCTGGTCGAAGTCACCAGCAGCGTCGTCGTGGGCTACTGCGTGGCCGTGTGCGCGCAGATCGTCGTGTTCCCGTGGTTCGGGCTGACGGTCGCGCTGCATGAGAACATGGCGATCGCGGCGGTGTTCACGGTGGTGTCGATTGTCCGGTCGTATGCCTTCCGGCGGCTGTTCGAGCGGTTTCGCCGTGAAACGCAAGCCTAAGCGCCGGTCTGCCATCGTGGCGGATCTGCGGACACCGAAATACAAGCCGCGCAGGGTCCGAAACCGGAAGCGGTATGACAGGAAGAAGGAGAAGGGTGATGATATTCTTGACGATAGGTTTGTGCAGTTTGTTTGTGCTGCTGTGCGTGATCGGAAATTTGGTGGTCGACATACGGGGCAAGGTTGACCGCCTCACCGCCCACATGGAACGGCAGCGGTCGAAGCTGGATAAGTCGTGACTGCGCTGCCCTACTATCTGCCGCGAGTGGCCGGAGAAGACCTGTGCCAACACTGCCATACGTTCCCCCGGCGGGTGCTTGGTCGCGGCTGCGACCGGAGTTGCGAGTGTGGCAGGTACACAGAGACCGTCCTTACCCGCCATGCAGACGGAATGACGTGCGCCACTGCTATTGAACAGGGGGGCATGTGGGGGCCGCTCTTGGGCAAGATCACTGTTCGCTACCCGGTCTGGAACCTGCGCTCTGTGACGGATAAGAGGTGATCCCCTCCGGCCTGTCGTCGTTGAGCTTCCCCGCCTCTCTCGCGTCGATCAGGATGGCCTGACCACCTCCACCAATGCCCGCAGCTTCTCCCGGCAATCGCCGTGGGCGTCGAACAGGTCCAGGATGTACCCGGCAACGTCCGCCTGCGTCTCGGCCACGGGGACCGGCGGGGCAGGGCGGCAGTCAGTCAGTGACGGGGGGATTTGCGGGCGCACCACTTCGACCTTCGTCACGATCCGCACTTCCGGGTCCGGCTTCGCGCAGGCCGCTAAGGGTACGAGAGAGCACAGGAGCAACAGGGCCATCTTCTGCATCACGAATATCCCTTCGGATGGTGTTGAGCCGGTCGGCGCGGGACCGTGCCTGCGTCTCGGCCCTGGCCAGTGCATCGAGGGCCTGCCGGTAGCGGTCCCGTTCACCCTGCATGGTGGCGCGGAGTTCGGCGTTGACCGTGACGGCCTGCTCCAGTTGCGCGGACATGCGGCCTATCGTGGCCTGCTGTTCGAGGATCGTTTCGCCCCTGCTGGACCATGACCAGTATCCCAGCCCCAGAGCGGCCACCACGGCGGCACCAGCAGCCGCTTTGAGCCAGAAGGGTATCAGTGACCCGAACATGGCCCACCGGCCTTCCTGAGCCCCCTATGAGGCTCTTGTGTCTTGCAAGTCGTCATTGGATTGCACCATATGTTTCACATGGAACGGGGAGATCGAGATGTTCAGACTTCTGATCGCAGCAGCCTTACTGCTGTGCCCGCCCGCGATCGCTTCGGATTTGCGGGTCATCGACGGGGACACGGTGGAGATCGCGGGGGAGAAGATCAGACTGTGCTGCGTCGATACCCCGGAGATCCGTGGGCAGTGCGAGGCGGAGAGGCGCCTGGCGGTCTTGGCGAAGCACAGGGTGGCCTCTCTGATGGCTGGCAATACGTACTCTGTCGATCGCTCGTCACAGAAAACCGACCGCTACGGTCGTACCATTGCGTCTATCCGGTTGATGGGTTCGACCCTCTCCGAGATATTGATCGCGGAGGGCTATGG
Organism: uncultured Kordiimonadales bacterium; assembly: GCA_963976775.1. Classification (GTDB taxonomy): domain Bacteria; phylum Pseudomonadota; class Alphaproteobacteria; order Minwuiales; family Minwuiaceae; genus Minwuia. Next base: position 594 of record CAXBNO010000181.1, on the reverse strand, counting down.
GAGGACGTATTCCGGAGGCCGACGATCTTCGTGGTGTTCACGCTGATCTTCATGGTCGAGCCCGTATTCCGGTTCATGAGCCCGATCGAGACCGCTGGCGCCGTACTGGCGTGGGCCGTGACCGTCTCCCTGCTACGCCGCAAGCGAAAGCGACTGCCAGCCCGTCGAAGGGTGGAACTGTAGCATCTCCCGCCGGTTCTGACCGTGGCCGACATAGGAGACATGGCACCAGCCCGATGTCGGAATGTCGGGATTGTGGAACTCCAGGATCAACTGGTCGAAGTCGATGTTCGCGGCCAGCCATGATGCGAGATCGAGGTTCGACACGCCCGGCACCTCGAAGTCAACGGCCTGCCCCCAGATGTGCTGGGACTTAGGAGTCCAGCGGGCCTGTGCGGCAGCAGACCTGATCGCCTTGTCGAGCGCCTGACACCGATACCATGACGAGGGGACGATCGGGGTGCGGAAGTGATCCCGCGCAGGCTGCAGGACGAACTCGGCGATGGCCTCGATTGCCGGGACCAGTTCAGCCGGTGGCGTGTTGTCGATCCCCAGCCGATCGGCAACCGATGACTTGGCCGCTTCCCCCAGAGA
>CAXBNO010000180.1:0-6552 GCA_963976775.1 uncultured Kordiimonadales bacterium | reverse complement strand
ATTGCCGATCGCGAGCACGATATCGCCCACACGTATGGTGTCGGACGACCGCACACGCAGGAACGGCAGATCTCCGCCCTCCGGCTTGATCGAGAGCACGGCCAGATCTGTATCCTCGTCCGACAGCACCAGCCGTGCCTCGAACTCACGCCTGTCGTTCAGAACAACCGTGATGTCCTCCGCATCTGCAACGACATGATGATTGGTCACCACCAGTCCCGCCCCATCCATGATCACCCCCGAGCCCAGGGAGCGTTCCTCCTTCGGGCGGTTGCGCCGGAACACATCGCCGAAGAAGCGGCCAAAGAACGGGTCGTCGAACAGCGGATTGGTCCGCTGCCGCACCATGCGCTTTGCATAGATGTTCACCACCGCCGGAGCCACCTGCTCGACCAGCGGCGCAAAACTCTGTGTCAGCGCGGTACGGTCTTGCGGCACCGTCTGTGCGGACGCTGAAGCGACCGTCAGGGTCACCGCAAGAGCCAGCAGGGGCATGATCAGGATTCTGCGCATGGATCGACTCCAGCGTTCGGTGGAAACGAAAATGGGGCGATCCGTCATCCGGACCGCCCCATTCTGACATCTCAGTGGCACCGCGTCAGCAGCACCGGACTGGCCTGATCAGGCGGCGTCCTCGAAATCATCCTCGTCATCGCCCTGGACCGGACCGCTGTCCGTGCCCTTGGCGTCCGCATTCCGGTCAACGAATTCGATGATCGCCATCGGCGCGGCATCGCCATAGCGGAAACCGGCCTTGATGATGCGGGTGTAACCGCCCGGACGATCCGCATAACGACCGGCCAGTTCGTCGAACAGCTTCGCGACGACCTTCTCTTCCGGCAGATAGGCATAGGCCTGACGGCGGGCGTGCAGACCACCCCGCTTGGCCAGGGTCACCAGCTTCTCGACAACCGGACGCAGGTCCTTCGCCTTCGGCAGTGTGGTCTTGATCTGCTCGTGCTTGATCAGCGCGTTGCAGAGGTTCGACAGCATCGCTTTCCGATGCGAGCTGGAGCGGTTGAACCGACGCCCCTTGTTGCGATGACGCATGATTTGGAAACCTTCTTCAAAGGAAGCCGACCGGAGGTCCGCCTCAGTAGTGGTCTTCGAGCCGCTTGGCCATTTCCTCGATATTGTCCGGCGGCCAGCCCGGCACTTCCATGCCGAGGCGCAGGCCCATCTGACCGAGCACTTCCTTGATCTCGTTCAGCGACTTCCGACCGAAGTTCGGGGTACGGAGCATCTCCGCTTCCGTCTTCTGGATCAGATCGCCGATATAGACGATGTTGTCGTTCTTCAGGCAGTTGGCCGAACGCACCGACAGCTCCAGCTCGTCGACCTTCCGCAGCAGGTTGCGGTTGATCTCCGGCTCGCCCGAGCGCTCCTCGACCTGCTCCCGCTTCGGCTCCTCGAAATTGATGAAGAGCTGCAACTGGTCCTGCAGGATCCGCGCGGCATAGGCCACGGCATCCTCGGGGCTGATGGCACCGTTGGTCAGGATGTCCATGCTGAGCTTGTCGTAGTCCAGCACCTGGCCCTCACGCGTGTTCTCGACGCGATAGGCGACCTTGCGGATCGGCGAATAGAGCGCATCGACCGGAATCAGGCCGATGGGCGCATCTTCCGGACGGTTGGCGCTCGCCGGGACATAGCCCTTGCCGTTGTTCACGGTCATCTCGATGTTGATGCTGGCACCATCATCCAGATGCATCAGCACCAGATCGGGGTTCAGCACATCGATGTCATGCCCGGTCTCGATCTGACCGGCGGTGACGGCGCCCGGACCGGTCGCGCGCAGCGTGATCCGCTTCGGCCCCTCGCCATGCATGGCGATGGCGAGCTGCTTCACGTTCAGCACGATGTCGGTGACATCCTCGCGCACGCCCTCGATGGAGGAGAATTCGTGCAGCACGTTGTCGATGTGAATCGCCGTGACGGCCGCGCCCTGGAGACTGGACAGCAGCACACGACGCAGCGCATTGCCGAGCGTCATGCCGAAACCGCGCTCCAGCGGTTCCGCCACGACAGTCGCCTTGCGCTTGGGATCTTCTGCGTTGATCTCGAGCTTTTCGGGCTTGATCAACTCTTTCCAGTTGCGCTGGATCACTTCGCGGACCTCATTGTTCGTTCAGCATGGCAGCACCTGGGCACCACAGGGTGACCCGGGCCTCACATGCGCCCACGCTGTCAGGATGACAGCCTGGACAGGTACTCAGACGCGACGACGCTTCTTCGGACGGCAGCCATTGTGCGGAATGGACGTCACGTCACGGATCGACGTCACGTTGAACCCGGTGGCCTGAAGCGCGCGCAGGGCTGACTCACGACCCGAACCCGGACCCCGAACCTTGACTTCCAGCGTCTTCACGCCGTGGTCCTGCGCCTTCTTGCCCGCATCCTCAGCCGCCATCTGGGCAGCGTAAGGCGTGGACTTGCGTGACCCCTTGAACCCCATCATGCCGGCGGAGGACCACGAAATCGCGTTCCCCTGCACGTCGGTGATGGTGATCATGGTGTTGTTGAACGTCGCCTGGACGTGCGCGACGCCATTGGTGATGTTCTTCCGCTCCCGACGGCGGACCCGTGTCTCTTTCTTCGCCATCGTTCCCTACTTTTTCTTGCCGGCAATGGCCTTCGCGGGGCCCTTGCGGGTACGTGCATTGGTGTGAGTCCGCTGACCACGAACCGGGAGACCCCGGCGATGGCGCAGACCGCGATAACACTTCAGATCCATCAGGCGCTTGATGTTCATGGCCACTTCGCGCCGCAGATCACCTTCGACCAGGTGACCGCTCTCGATCACTTCACGGATCTGGATGACCTCCGCCTCGGTCAGTTCGTTCACGCGACGCTCCCGCGCGATGCCGACCGCCTCACAGATCTCACGCGCCTTGGTGCGCCCGATTCCGTGAATGTAGGTCAGTCCGATTTCCGCCCTTTTCGAGGTCGGGATGTTCACACCAGCAATACGCGCCACGCGCAATCTCCTCATAACGCAAGCCGAAAGGACCGCGGAAAAGCCGTCAAGGGACTATGATCTGTTGAAGGCGCGCGATTATACGTATCGAACCGTGCCCGTCAACCACCCCAAACCAGCGGTCTTTCAGCCTCTCGTACTAAGTTCTCAACCCTCCAGGATCGACATGATCTCGGCGGTCACCGCCTCGATCGCCTGCAGACCGTCCACCGTCTTGAGCATGCCCTTGTCCTGGTAGTAGGGCAGCACCGGTGCGGTCTGTGAATGATAGACCTCCAGACGCTTCTTCAACGTCTCCGCATTGTCGTCGGCACGGGCACCGCCCGTCTCCGCCGCACGCTTCTCGATCCGGGAGAACAGCTCCTGATCCGGCACACGGACTTCGATCACCGCATCCAGCTTCAGGCCCTTCTCCGCCAGCATGCTGTCCAGCCCTTCGGCCTGCGGCAGCGTGCGCGGAAAACCGTCGAGGATGAAACCATTGGCACAGTCGGGTTCCGCAATCCGGTCACCGATGATGCCGAGGATGATCGCGTCATCGACCAGATCGCCGGCATCCATCACGGCCTTGGCCATCTTGCCGAGTTCCGTGCCCTGGTTCACAGCCGCGCGCAACATGTCGCCCGTCGAAAGCTGGACCACCTTGAAGCGGTTCACGATGAACTCCGCCTGGGTGCCCTTGCCCGCACCCGGCGGCCCGAAAAGAATGATGTTCATCGGCGCCCTCCCCGCAGGCGAGACTTCTTGATCAGCCCTTCATACTGGTGCGCCAGCAGATGGCTCTGAACCTGCCCGACCGTGTCCATGGTCACCGAGACAACGATCAGCAACGACGTGCCGCCGAAATAGAAGGGTACGCCCCACTGGCTGATGAGCATTTCCGGCAGCAGACAGACCGCTGTCAGATAGGCCGCACCGATCACCGTGATACGGGTCAGGATGTAGTCGAGATGTTCCGCGGTACGCTGGCCCGGACGGATGCCGGGCACGAAGCCACCATTCTTCTTCAGGTTGTCCGCCGTGTCGGTCGGATTGAAGACAACCGAGGTATAGAAGAAGCAGAAGAAGATGATGCCGCCGATATAGAGCGCCAGATAGAGCGGCTGACCGCGACCGAGCATGGCCACGATGGTCTGCATCCACTCCGGCCCCTGACCCTGGCTGAACTGTGCCACGGTAACGGGCATCAGAAGCAGGGAGGACGCGAAGATCGGCGGGATGACACCCGCGGTATTCAGCTTCAGCGGCAGATGCGACGTCTCGCCACCGACCATCCGGTTGCCCATCTGACGCTTCGGGTACTGTACCAGCACCTTCCGCTGCGCCCGCTCCATGTAGACGATGAAGGCAATGACGGCGACGATCAGGATGATCAGGAACAGGATGATACCGGTGGAAAGCGTGCCCAGGCGACCCAGCTCCAGCGTACCGGCGAGCGCACTAGGAAGCTCGGCAACGATACCGGCGAAGATGATCAGGGAAATACCGTTGCCGACACCACGCGAGGTGATCTGCTCACCCAGCCACATCAGGAACATGGTGCCACCGGTCAGCGTGACCACCGTGGTGAAACGGAAGAAGGCACCCGGAGAATTGACGGCGTCACCGCCGGAGCCCTGAAGCCCCTCCAGCCCGATCGAGATACCGTAGGCCTGGAAGGCGGCCAGAATGACCGTGCCATAGCGGGTGTACTGGTTGATCTTCTTGCGGCCCTGCTCCCCTTCCTTCTTCCACTGCTCGACAGTGGGAGAGATCGTGGTCATCAGCTGCATGATGATCGAGGCGGAGATGTAGGGCATGACGTTCAGCGCGAAGATCGTCATGCGCTCCAGCGCGCCGCCGGCAAAGACATTGAACATGCCGAACACGCCATTGGCGTTCTGCTCGAACACGTCCCGCATGATCGCCGGATCGACACCAGGCACCGGGATATAGGTGCCAAGGCGGAAGACGATCAGTGCACCGAGGGTGAACCACAGACGCTTCTGGAGTTCCGTCGCTTTCGCGAAGGCACTCCAGTTAACATTGGCCGCGAGTTGTTCGGCGGCTGACGCCATTGCTTCACCTCGATAGATGGGTGGTCCCGGTCAGGTCCCGCCCGTTCAGAATTGCCGGCTCATTTCCAGATCGGGCGGCAGTCGCATGAATGCCACCCCGGCGTCGATCACTTTTTCTTTGCAGCCCGTGCCTTGCGGCGTTCGGTCTTGGCAGCCCGCGCTGCCTCATCGGCTTCGGTACGTGCCTTGGTCTGGCTGACGGAACCACCAACCTTCTCGACGGCGGCAATCGCCCCGGCGGAAGCGCCGGCCACCGTCAGGTTCAGCGCAACGGTCAGTTCGCCCTTGCCAAGCAGACGCACGCCATCGCCTTCGCGACGGATGACACCGGCGGCGAGCAGTGCGGCGGCATCGACGCTGGCGCCGGCCTCCAGCTTGCCCGCATCAACCGCCTGCTGCAGGCGACCCAGATTGACCTCGGCGAAGTCAGACGGCTTCAGGCTGTTGAAACCGCGCTTCGGCAGACGCCGATGCAGCGGCATCTGACCGCCTTCGAAGCCCTTGATTGCCACGCCGGAGCGCGACTTCTGACCCTTCATGCCCTTGCCGGCGGTCTTGCCGGTGCCGGACGCAATGCCGCGACCCACGCGCTTGCGCGGACGGGCCGAACCTTCGTTGTCCGTAATGTCATTGAGGCGCATGCGATGCCTGTCCTTCTATCCTGCTTGTGCCGGTCCGTTCGCCTGATCAGGCGTCGACCTGCTCCACCTTCACCAGGTGATGTACCTTGTTCACCATGCCGCGAATGGACGGCGTATCGTCCAGAACGCGCGAACGGTGCATCTTGTTCAGCCCCAGGCCGACCAGCGTCGCGCGCTGATCCTTCGGCCGTCCGATCGGGCTGCCGGTCTGGGTGACCTTGATCTTCGCATTGCTCATGGCTGTCACTCCTGCGCGGCAGCGGCGGCGGCGGCATCGTCACGACGACCGACAATGTCACCTACCTTGCGGCCACGCTTCGCGGCAATCCGCTTCGGCGAGTTGATGTGCGCCAGCGCATCGAACGTCGCACGGATCATGTTGTAGGGGTTGGAGGTGCCGATCGACTTGGTGACGACGTCGTGCACACCCAGGCTCTCGAACACCGCACGCATCGGACCACCCGCGATGATGCCGGTACCGGCAGGGGCGGCACGCAGCACGACACGACCGGCGCCGTGGCGACCTGTCACATCATGATGCAGCGTCCGGCCCTCGCGCAACGGCACACGGATCATCGTGCGCTTGGCACTTTCCGTGGCCTTGCGAATCGCCTCCGGCACTTCGCGGGCCTTGCCCTTGCCAAAGCCGACGCGGCCTTTCTGATCGCCCACAACCACCAGCGCGGCAAAGCCGAACCGGCGACCGCCCTTCACCACCTTGGCGACGCGGTTGATGTGAACCAGCTTGTCCGTGAATTCGTTGTCACGGTCACGATCGTTGAAATCGGGACGGGCCATGCGTTCCGTACTCCCTAGAATTCCAGACCGCCCTCACGGGCGGCATCAGCCAGCGCCTTGACGCGGCCATGATAGCGAA
>CAXBNO010000179.1:0-6571 GCA_963976775.1 uncultured Kordiimonadales bacterium | reverse complement strand
TCTAGAACAGCATTTCCCCCGCCAGCCGGACGACGGCGACGAACTGCCCGATCATCTGGTCGAGATATAGAAAGAGCGGTTTGCTTTCGCGGAAAGGGGCCTACCCGAACCCGGCAGCCCTTGGCAGCCAGGTGGCGAGGTCCGGGAAAGCGAGGACGGCGGCAAGGCCGAACAGAAGCAGGAAGACATAGGGGAAGATGCCCCGGATGACTTCCGCCAGTGGCGCGTCGGCAATGCCCTTGATGACGAACAGGTTCATGCCGACAGGCGGTGTGATCAGCGCCAGTTCGAGGTTGATCATCAGCAGTACGCCATACCAGATCGGGTCGATGCCCAGTTGCAGCAGCACGGGGTAGATGATCGGTGTGGTGATCAGGATGATCGAGATCGTCTCCAGGAACATGCCCAGGATGAAGATCACGACCATGACCGCCAGCACGAACATCAGCGGTGTCAGCTCGTAGGTGACGACTGTCTCGACCAGTTCGGCAGGCAGACGGATGATGGTCACCGCGTGCCCGAAGATCGCGGCGGCAGCCAGGATCATGAACAGCATGGCGGTGGTGCGGACGGTTTCCTGCGAGGTCTCCCACAGGTCGCGCCAGCCGAAGTTGCGATAGACCACGACACCGACGAACAGGGCGTAGAAGCAGCCTATGGCCGCCGCCTCCGACGCCGTGAAGATGCCGAGATAGATGCCGCCCAGCACCACGGGGGGCATCATCAGCGCCCAGAAGGCGCGACCGACCGCGCGGGCGCATTCGCGGAACCCGATCCAGCCGGGATTCGCGATATCGCGTCGCCGGATGGCTGCCCACATGCAGTAGAGGGCGAAGATCAGCGCCATCAGCAGGCCGGGGATCAGTCCGGCGAGAAACAGCGCGCCGATGGAGACCTCGGTCACGATGGCATAGAGGATCATGGGACCGGAGGGCGGAATCAGGATCCCCAGCGTGCCACCCGCCGCGATGACGCCATAGGCGGTATGGGCGGGATGGCGGCAGTGCCGATGGTCAGTGCGGTGGCAACGGAAGAGCCGGAGATGGCGGCGAAGACCGTGCAGGACAGCACCGTCGCGATACCCAGACCACCGGGCAGGTGCCTGACCATGGCGTTGGCGGCCTCGTAGAGGTGATCGACAACCTTCGAGCGGATCATGATGAACGCCATGAACGCGAACATCGGGATCGCGGTCAGCAGGTTGTTGTTCAGCTTGGCAAAGACCGTGTCGGCGATGGAATGCACATGGCCTTCGGTCAGCAGGGTGATGATCAGCGATGCCAGGCCCAGTGCGGCAAAGATCGGCGCGCCGGTCAGCAGCAGCACCAGCAGCAGGCCGAGGATGATGACAAGTGTCATCGGTTGCCCCGCCCACCGGTCAGGATGGAGAGCAGACGCGCCACCGCCACGGCGATGACCAGAACCGATCCGACGATCAGGGCAAGCTGCGGAATCCACATCGGTACAGCCAGATAGCCGTCGGAATAGACACCGAAGTCGTAGGAGAAACGCACGGCGGTGACGCCGCTGACCAGAATCGCCAGCATGACCAGTATGGCGGCAATCATGCCCCAGATGGCGGCCAGTCTTCTGCCGTTGCCCGTGAGACGGTCGGTCAGCAGATCGACGCTGATGTGGTCACCGCGGCGCAGCGTCTCCGCCGCGCCCAGCATGACAATGGCGACCACGAGATAGCCCGAGAGTTCATCGGTCCAGGTGACCGGTGTGCCGAGCACATACCGCTTGAAGACGCTGTAGCCGGTGACGGCCAGAACGACCAGCACCCCGAGCGCGGCCAGGCCGAGGCCCAGCCGCGCCACGGGTGTCACCAGACGCTCCGGCAGACCGGGTGCAGGCGTTGCGCCCTCACCCCCTGCACCATGTTGTTCAACAGGGTTCATGGCGCTGTCTGCCGTGCGATCCTTCTGGGAGGTTGCCGCTTACTTGCCGATCTGGTTGACCAGTTCCAGCAGCTTCGCGCCATCCTCACCGGCTTCCTCTGCGAAGGCCTTGTCGAAGGCCGGACCCATCGCCGCCTTCATCACGGCAATCTGGTCAGCCGTGTGGATGTGGACGGTGACGTTCCTGGTGGCAAGGTCATAGGGGGCGGAACCGGCAGCCTTCTCGGTCTCCTCGACTGCCCAGACGGCGGCCTTGGCACCGGCAGCGGCAAGGGCAGCCTTGTTGGCGTCACTCAGACCGTCATACCAGGCCGGATTGACGTAGCCGTGGAAGAAGACGCTGAACAGCGGCGAGGCAACGACCTGATCCTGCACCTCGTAGTACTTGCGCGACCAGGTGGCGGCGATATCGGTCAGGCCCGCATCGATGACACCGGTGGACAGCGCCTGATAGACCTTGGAGCCGGACATTGCCGACGGCGCGGCACCCATGGCACGCAGCCCGGCATCGACGATCGGGTTCAGGCCACGGATCTTGACGCCCTGGAAGTCAGCCGGGGTCAGCAGCGGATTGCCCTTCGAGGTATAGGCGCTCATCCGGGTGGTGAACAGCCAGGCGACGTTGCGCACGCCCTTTGTCAGCAGGGCCTCTTCCAGATAAGTCGCGGCTGCGGAGCCGGGCCAGTTGGCAAGGACGGCCTTGCTGGTCACGGCATAGGGCTTCAGCGTGACATTCATCAGCGGCAGGGTCTTGCCCCACTGGAAGTTGACCGAGAAGGCGCATTCGATGCTGCCCTTGGAGACGGAGGGGATGTTCTCCTTCGCGCCCGAAAGGCTGTTGGCACCGAAGACCTGCACATCGATGTCGCCCTTCGACTGGGCCTCGACTTCTGCGGCCCAGCGGTCGATGACCTGGGCGATATGGTGCTGCGGCGGCAACTGGTGGCTGCAGCGCATGGCTTCGGCGGCCTGCGCCGTACCGGACTGGCCGATACCGGCCAGCGCGGCGGCGGCAACGGCGGTCATCAGAATCTTCTTCATGGGTTTCCCTCCTCGAGTTTGTTGCTTGTGTTCTATTTGCCAGAGGCTGCGGCGATTGTCGAACCATCCAGTCCTATTTCACGCAGCACCTCCTCCGTATGTTCCCCGATTTCCGGAACGTCCGCATTGAAGTCCGTGGGCTGCCCGTCGAAGTCCAGGGGCAGTCCCGGTGCGCGAAACGCCTTGTCGTTGTAGGTGGAGGTCAGCAGCCCGCCGGGCCGGTTCACATGCCGGTCGTCGTACATCTGCGCCGGGCGGGCAATCGGCGCGTAGGGGATGCCCAGCGGCAGGAAGGCGGCTTCCAGCTCGGCCAGGGTCCGCGTGCTGACAGCCTCGGCGATGATCGGGATGGTCCAGCCCCGGGCGTCGATCTGCTGCATCTTCGATTTCAGGTCGTCGCGCCCCCCCAGTTGCTCCAGCCCCAGCAGGTCGCAGAGCGAATCCCAGTGGCCGAGGGTGACCGCGCCGATGAAGAGCTGCTTGCCGTCCGCAGTCTCGAAGATGTCATAGACCGGCCAGGAGAAATCGCGCTCCGGCATCGGCGGTGCCTCGGTCCCCACCAGGTCGTACTGCACCATGTGCTGGGCCACCATCAGCAGGCAGTTCTCGAACAGGCCGACGCGAACTTCGCGGCCTTCGCCGGATTTTTCCCGGTCCATCAGCGCCGCCATGATGCCCATGGCCCCGAACATGCCCGCCATGATGTCGTTGGCCGACGATCCGACCCGCAACGGCCGACCCGTCGGGCCGGTCATGTAGGCCAGGCCGGTCATCATCTGCACGACCTCGTCCAGCGCCGTGCGGTCGCGATAGGGACCGTTCAGAAAGCCCTTGTGCGGTGCCGCGATCAGCCGGGGATAGCGCTTGCGCAGGGTGGCGGCATCCAGCCCGCGCTTCTCCAGCGAGCCGTCGCGGAAATTCTCGATGAAGACGTCGGCGTCGGCCAGCAGCGCATGCATTGCGGTCATGCCGGCCTCCGTATCAAGATCCAGCGAAACCGACCGCTTGCCCCGGTTGAACACGGGGAAGAAACCGGTGCCCATGCCGGTCAGCGCCCGTGTCCGGTCGCCCTCCGGCGGCTCGATCTTGATCACGTCCGCACCGAACATGGCCAGGAACATGCCGCAGGACGGTCCCATGATCATGTGACTCATCTCGACGACGCGAACGCCAGACAGCGTGTTGGGCTTCATGTCTTGCTTCCCCGGGGGTTTTCAGAGTTCGACTTATAGCGCAGTTCGGTGCGGACGCATCGGGGCTGTCTCTTCCTGTCAGCAATGCGCTAGGTTCTGCTGCGCGCATGACGGGGAGGGATGCACAATGACGGGGAACAGCGGAAAGTTTGCGGGACAGATCGGTCGCACGATTGCGGATTCGAAGCCCTGGTGGCCGGACAAGGTGAAATCGCCGAAAGGCGCACCGAATATCCTGATGGTCCTGTTCGACGATGTCGGATTTTCCGACTTCGGCTGCTATGGCTCCACCATCCGCACGCCGACCATCGACGCGCTGGCGGGGGAGGGACTGCGCTATTCCGGGTTCCACACGACCGCCATGTGCTCGACCACCCGGGCCGCGCTGCTGACGGGACGCAACCACCATTCCGTCGGTGTCGGCAGTCTGGCGAACTTCGACAGCGGCTATCCGGGATATACCGGCAAGATCTCGAAGCAGGCAGGCACCATTGCGGAGATGCTGCGGGGCCAGGGCTATCGCAACTACATGCTGGGCAAGTGGCATGTCACGCCGCTGACGGAAACCGGAGCGACCGGGCCGTTCGACGGCTGGCCGCTGGGGCGTGGATTCGACCGGTTCTATGGCTTCATGGATGCGGAGACGGACCAGTACGCGCCGGAACTGGTGCAGGACAATTCCCACATCGATCCGCCGGGCACCTTCGCCGACGGCTATCACCTGACGTCCGATCTGGTGGATCAGGCCATCCGTTTCCTGTCCGGCCACATCGCGGAGCAGCCCACCGTGCCGTGGATGACGCTGCTGTCCTTCGGCGCCTGCCACGCGCCGCATCAGGCACCGTTCGACCTGATCAGGTCCTACGACGAAATGTTCAGCGGCGGCTGGGACGTGGAGCGGGCGCGCAGGCTGGCGCGGCAGAAGGAACTGGGGCTGGTGCCGCAGGATACCGTGCTGCCGCCGATCAACGACAATGTCCGCCCCTGGGAGAAGCACAGTGCGGACGAGCAGAAGGTCTTTACCCGGCTGCAGTCGGCCTATGCCGCCATGCTGGACCATGCCGACCAGCACCTCGCCCGCCTGGTCGGGTTCCTGGAGAACGCCGGGGTGCGCGACGACACCATCATCATCGTCATGTCCGACAATGGCGCGAGTCAGGAGGGCGGACCATTCGGTTTCGTCAATGCCATGGGGCCCTACAACGGTCGCAAGGAACCTGTGGAGGAGAAGCTGGCGCGCATCGACGACATCGGTGGGCCGGACACCCATTCCAACTTCCCCTTCGGCTGGGCGATGGCGGCCAACACGCCGCTGAAACGCTACAAGCAGAACACCCATGGCGGCGGCATCCGCGACCCGCTGGTCATTTCGTGGCCCAACGGTCTCGGTCGCGAAGGCGGGCTGCGTCATCAGTTCGCCCATGTCAGCGATCTGGTGCCGACCCTGCTGGAGATTGTCGGTGTCGAACCACCGGCAGAGGTGAACGGTGTGCCGCAGATGCCGCTGGAGGGTGTCAGCTTCGCGGCCAGCCTGAAGGACGCCGACGCGCCGTCACGCGACAGGCCGCAGTACTTCGAGATGTTCGGCCATCGCGGTCTCTGGCTCGACGGCTGGAAGGCGGTGGCATTCCATCCGCCGGGCAAGCCGTTCGACGACGATGTCTGGGAGCTTTATCACCTGGACGCCGACTTCTCGGAGAGTACCGACGTTGCCGGGCAACATCCCGAGAAACTGCAGGCGATGATCGACCACTGGTGGCAGGAGGCGGCGGAGAAGAACGTGCTGCCGCTGGACGACCGGTTCGCCGCCCGCTTCGCGGAGAATGCGGAACGGCACCAAGGGGCACGGACCCGTTTCGACTTCCACTGGGGCATGGGCCATATCCCGACCGAGGTGGCGCCGGATATCCGCAGCCGGGACTACGACATCACTGCACACGTGCGGATCGGTGACGTGGTGCCGGAGGGGATCCTGCTGGCCCATGGCGATGCCACATCCGGCTATGCCCTCTACATCGACGCAGATGGTCACGTGGTTCATGTCACCAACATCGGTGGCGAGATGACGGTGCTGCGCTCCGCCGCCGCCATACCGTCGGGTACGACGGAACTGGGGCTGGAGGCGCGCAACGATGCGGAGGGCGACGGGATCACCTACCGGCTGCTGATCGATGGGCAGGAAGCGGGGTCGCTGCACACGCCGCTGACCTTCGGCCCGTTCATTTCCTGGTCCGGGCTGGATATCGGACGGGATCGTGGCAGCCCGGTCGGGACCTATGAGGCACCTTACGCTTTCACGGGTGAATTGCACCGGGTGAGTGTCAGGCTGCATCAGGCACGCGGTCTGGACGGGGAGATGATCGCCAACGCGGAGATGGCACGGCAGTAGCAGTGGTCTATTGCGCTGACCGTTCCGCCCCTCTCCCCCTCCCGGCC
>CAXBNO010000178.1:0-6591 GCA_963976775.1 uncultured Kordiimonadales bacterium | reverse complement strand
CTGCGTGTCGGGAATGGATGCTGGAATCGACTTCAACTATTTCCCGTCGGGTCAGATCGCGAAGACCAAGGAAATGCTGGACGCCCTGAACAAGGGCATCGCCGACCTGTCGATCATCCCGATGGGCTATGTGACCAGCAAGATGCCGCTGAACGGTGTTTCGCTGCTGCCGGACCTGGGCAGCAGGGCATCAGAAATCACCCCCGCCTATTCCAAGGCCGTCCGTCAGGGCAAGCTGGCCGACGAGTTCGCCGCCAACGGAATCGTTCCGGTGTGGGTCATTGTCTTCCCAGCCTATCAGCTGATGTCTCGGGGCGAACCGCTGCGCACCAAGGCGGATTTCGAAGGCAAGGTCATCCGTTCCTCCGGCGGGGCGATGAACCTGACCGTGGCAGCGGTCGGCAGTTCTGCCGCGGAAATCCCCAGCAGCGACCTCTATGTGTCTCTGGAACGCGGCACGGTTGACGGTGGCCTGTCTGCCCTCGCCAGCATCCCGCCCTACAAGCTGGACGAGGTGATCAAGGCCGTCAGCACCAATGGCGAATTCGGCTCCTTCTCGCTCACCTTCGCGATGGTGGCCGACAAGTGGAACGCACTCAATGACGGCCAGCAGGCCGCCATGCGCAATTGCGGCAGCAAGGTCGAAGGCTCCTTCGCCACCCATCTGGACGGCCAGTCGGACCAGATACTTGCCGACCTGAAGGCATCCGGCGTCACCACCTATGAGTTCACGGCAGCGGAGCTGGCCTGGATCAACGGTCAGCTGGCCAGCGTCAGCACCGACTGGGTGAGCCGGCTTGAGGATCAGTCCCAGCCCGCGGCGGAAGTGCTTGCCAGCTACCGCAAGCTGGTGAAGGGCCAGTAGGAAAACCGGAACCGAGGAGTGGCTGACGTGATCACCCGATTGCACGCGGGCGCCGACGCCACCCTGCGAATGCTGGAGAACATCAGCGCCGCCATCGCCGGATGCGCGGCGCTGATCGCCATGGTCCTGGTCTCCGCCGATGCGGTGCTGCGGCACCTTTTCGCCCACCCCCTCACGTTCCAGCTTTATCTGACCGAGAACTACCTGCTGGTCGCCATGATCCTGCTGGCGCTGTCCTGGGGGTACCGCACCGGCGGTCTGGTAAGGATCACGGGGCTGGTTGAGAAGCTGCCCGAACCATTGCGCCCGGTCGTTTCGCGGCTTGGGTTGGCAGCTTCCGCGCTGCTGATGGGCTATCTCGCCTGGCTCGGCGGATTGGCCTTCATCGATGCGTTTCGCAGCAGCGAGGTGGAAATGGGTGTGGTCGACTGGCCGGTCGCCTGGTCGAAGTTCTTCGTGCCCGCAGGCACCGGGCTGCTCGCGGCCAGGCTGTTCCTGGACGCGCTTGCAGCGACACCATTCCGGGACACCGGACATGAAAGCGCGCGCGCCGAGGTGCTGAAATGACCTTCCTGATCGGTTCTGCCATCCTCTTGGCCCTTATTGCCGTCGGTATCCCCATCGCCTTTGCTCTGGGCCTGGCCGGGATCGCCAGTCTGTTGCTGCTGGTACCATGGACCGTGATCTCTGGCCTGATGTCCCAGGTCGTGCATGGCACTGCCGCCCACTATATCCTGCTGACCATCCCCATGTTCGTGCTGATGGCCGAGTTCCTCGGCGCGGGCGGCATCGCACAGGATCTGATGATCGCCTGCAACCGGCTGATGCGCCGGGTCCGTGGCGGACTGGCCATGGCGGCTGTCTTCACCGGCACGGTGATGGCCGCTGCATCGGGCAGCAGCTCGGCTTCGGTCGCCAGCATTACCCGGGCATCCTTCCCGACAATGCGCCAGCTCGGCTACGACCCCGGCTTCTCCATCGGAACGATCGCCATCGCCAGCACGCTGGCCATCATGATCCCGCCCTCCATCGCCTTCATCGTCTATGGCCTGATGACCGAGCTTTCGGTCGGAAAGCTGTTCATGGCAGGGCTGATACCGGGCCTGCTGACCGCCGCAGGCTACATGATCACCATCGCCGTGGTGGTATGGCTCAAGCCGGAACTGGCTCCGCTGGCCTCCGACAATCCGACAGCAACGTCAGACGCACCGGAACAGTCCGGCAAGGTCTGGCCCATCCTGATCCTTGTGGTGCTGGTCCTGGGCGGTCTCTACAGCGGTGTGGCCACGCCCACGGAGATCGGCGCGCTGGGGGCCTTCGGCGCCCTGGTAATGAGCATCGCCATGCGTCGCCTCAGCCGTGCCGGCTTCAAGGAAGCCGTCGGTAACACGCTGCGCACCAGTGCCCTGATCCTGACCATCATCTTCGGCGCCAAGCTTTTCGGCTATTTCATCTCCTTCACCCATGTGACGGACATGATGCTGGCATGGATCGCCGATGTCGGACTGTCGCGCTACGCGGTGCTCTTCCTTCTCATCCTGGTCTATATCGGGCTCGGCATGATCATGGACCAGCTGGCGATCATCATCCTGACGGCCCCCATTGCATTCGGCCTGCTGACCGGCCTCGGCTTCGACGGCATCTGGTTCGGCGTCCTGCTGGTCAAGACGGCGGAGATCGGTCTGGTGACGCCGCCGATGGGGCTCAACATCTTCATCGCCTCCGCTGCCGCACGGACCAATCCGCGGGTCGGCTTCATCGGCGTGGTCCCATTCATCATCGCGGAACTCGTCATCCTTGGACTGCTGATCGCGTTCCCCGGGCTGCTCTGATCCGGCGCCGACGCAATCGGGAAGGAAGCGCAAGACATGACACCGACCGCTGACCGCAATCCATCGGAACCTGTTCTCGTCGCCTGGGGCACGGCAAGCCAGAGGGAGGATGACCCGCTGGTCGCGATCGAGCCACTGGAACTGATGCTCAGGGCCGCCGATCGTGCCCTCCAGGTTCCGGGCAACGGCGGTCTCGGTTCGGCGATCCAGCGCATCTACACTCCCAGGGGCCGCTGGACCTACCGCAATCCAGGTTCGGCGATCGCCCGGCACATCGGCAGTCCCGGGGCCGAGACCGTCATGACAACCGTCGGCGTCCTGCAGCAGACCCTGATTGGCGACGCCTGCCGAAGCATTCGTGACGGAGAGATCGACACGGCACTGGTCATCGGCGGTGACTGCGGCTACCGGTTGCTGCAGGCGGCACGGGCCGGAACCGAACTGACCGACACGGATCAGGAAGACGATCCCGACAGGGTCATGGCGCCGAAGGACGAGCTTCGCCACCCCGCTGAACTCAGGGTCGGCCTCAGGATGCCCGTCGGGCTCTACGCCATGATCCACAGCGCACTGGCAACGCTGAAGGGCACCGGTGGCGAGGCCTATTTCCGGTCCGTCTCCGAGGTGCATGCCGGGCTGAGCAGGGTCGCCGCCGACAACCCGGACGCCTGGGACCGGCAGGCCGTGTCGACGGACGACATCATGAATGCAGACCGATCGAACCGGATGCAGTCCTACCCCTATACCCGGCTTCACTGCTCCAACTGGAGCGTGGATCAGGCAGGTGGGCTGTTCTTCTGCTCAAAGGCAAAGGCGGACGCGCTGGGCATCCCGGACGACAATCGCATCCATCCGCTTGCAAGCGCCGAATCCAACAACATGGTTCAGGTGAGCCGGCGCGGTGAGCTGCATGGCTGTCCCGGTGCGCGTATCGCAGGCAAGGCGGCGCTGGATGCCGCCGGTCTGACGGTCACCGATCTCGACCTGTTGGATCTCTACAGCTGCTTTCCGGCTGCCGTGGAGATCTTTGCCTCCGAGCTTGGCATACCGCTCGACCGGCCGCTCACCATCACTGGCGGCATGACCTTCGCGGGTGGCCCCTACAACAACTACATCCTGCAAGCCACCTGCCGGATGGCCGATCTGCTGCGCGAAGCACGCCAGAGCGGCGCACGTCCGCAGACCGGCATGATCTCCTGCGTTTCAGGCGTGATCACAAAACAGGCCTTCGGCCTGTGGAGCAACCACCCGGGGGTGCCCTTCGCCTTTGCCGATGTTACCCAGGAGGTCGCGGCGGAGACCCCGGTGAAAGAAGTTCACATGGATCATGACGGCCCCGCCACCGTGGTCGGGTCGACCGTGCTGCACGAACGCGGAAATGCGCCGAAGGCCATCATCATCGCCGATACACCGGGCGGCCACCGCGTCGTGTGTGAATCCGACAATCCCGGCGCGACCGAAGCCGTGGAGAGCGGGCTGAATGGGGCTTGTGTGACAGTCCGGGAGGGCCGGTTCTTCGAACTGGCATGACACTGGAACAGCTGGGAGAAAGCAGGAGATGAATGCCGAGACAGCGACCGTGGAAGTGGCTCGCGACATCTGCGCACCGGTGCTGGCGCACCGCATCGCGGCACTGCTGGACATGGACCCATCCAGTCTGACCGAAGGTGATCCGCTGCCGCGCGGTTGGCACGTGGCGCTGTTCACCGCCAGCACGCGGCAATCGGAGCTGCGTCCCGACGGAGTCGGAGGGCTGGGCTTCACCCTGCCCGAATCCGATCTGCCGCGGGTCGTTATGGGCGGCAAACGGACACGCTTCATGGGCGATATTCCCATCGGGAGCCGGGTACGGAGGGAAAGCCGCATCGCCGTGGATCAGGAAAAGCAGGGCCGCTCCGGCCGCCTGCGCCTGCTGACGATCCACCACACCGTCTTTGTCGACGGCCAGCCGGACGCGGTGCTGGAAGAGGAGCAGGACTACATCATGCGCGCGGCCGAGAGCGCCGCCCCCGCCGACGGCAAGGCACCGCCCTCCCTCGCACAGGACACCGAACCCTTCGACAGCTGCCGGAAGGTCATCTTCACCGAACCCCTGCTGTTCCGCTATTCCGCGGTAACCTTCAACGCCCACCGGATTCACTACGACCGCCCCTTCGCGGAAGGCGTCGAAGGCTACCCTGGCCTGCTGGTCAATGGTGGTCTCTCGTCGCTGTTCGTGCTGGAAATGCTGAAGGACATCGCGGGCGGCGCGCCGGAGTCATTCTCGACCCGCAATCTCGCTCCCCTGTTCACCGGCCACCCCGTGACGTTGAAGGCCGCGCGGCAGGAGTCAGGCTGGCGTCTGTGGATCGTGGACGGGGAAGGCAAACGTGTGCTGGAGGCGGAAGCCTTGGTCTCCTGACAGGCCAGCCGCCCGATGCGCGATCCGTCCAGACCATGCGCCGGCATTCATGCGCGGCGGAAGACATTCCCGGTGATCTCGATCGCTTCACCAGCGATATCCCGCTCCTCCGCCGCAGCAAGCAGCATGGGGTCGTCGCAGACGGCCACACAGCGCCTGCCATCGGCGGTATCAGCGATCCCGACCAGCTTCGGCGCCTCCCGCCAGGAATGCAGGAACGTCCAAGCGGCGATGCGGGCCGCACCCTCAAATGTCTCCACCTCCTCGATGGGATCGGTCTCCGCCGCAACCGCTTCGGCGCGAGATCACATCCGTATCGCGGTGCGCGTTCACCCACTTGTTCAGGGTCGACAAGCCGACCCCCAGATCATCCGCAACCTGACGCCGCGAAAGCCCACTGGTCAGCGCGATCCGCACCGCATCCTTGCGAAATTCATCCGTCCTGCCTGTGCCCATGGTTCATCTCCTTTGCTGCACATTACGTGATCAAAGGAACGGCACCAAACCGCGACAGGTCCATATTGCGACCGTCCTTATAGCAGAGGCGGCGCACGGGGACGCGTAGGCCTATTTCTTCCTCGACTAGCTCCGTCGCGAGATTTTCGCCGAGATCGCCGGAGCGGCCTTTGGCGGTTTGCGGCATCGCCTCCTTGAGAATCGCTGCTGCAACCTCGTATCCGAGCCGCTCGACATCTTCAGCAATACGGTCGAGACGATCGTAGTGCGAACAGATAGTCTCGGCGAGTCCATCGTGAATCTCATCGCGTCCGCCGTCCTTTTCGACATACGTCCAATAGCGCTTCCGCTTGTCTTTTTCTTTCTTAGCGTCGCACCACTTCTTATATAGACTCACGCTGCGTTCCCCTGTCTGCCTTGGTCGTCGGCACCTCTCCATCCCAAAGGCTCGACATCGGCGCCGCTGCCAGCGTGTCGCCGAACGGCACCACGTCCGTGCTGTCGTAAAGGACTACGCCGAAGGCGAAGCGGTCCCCGCACGCCTCGGCCAAGGCCCGCAGGCCTCCAAAATCACCGGCCTTTACCGTGGCGCTGGACTTCACTTCGATCCCAACAATCATGCCGTCGTCGCGCTCCAGCACGATGTCCACCTCGCGCCCGTCTCGATCCCGAAAATGGTGGGGCGTTAGCCGCAGATCAGAAGCCGTCATCAGCTTCAGAACTTCCGCGAACACGAAGCTTTCGAGCAAAGAGCCGAACGTGCCGCGATCGGCCCTCACCCTGGCAAACGTGAGCCCGCGCACGCTCGCCAGCAGACCGGAATCGAGGAAATGCAGCTTCGGCGTCTTGACGATGCGTTTCAGCGCATTGGTGAACCAGGGCTGCAGCGTCGCAATCAGAAAGACTTGTTCGAGCAGTCCGACATAGCGCTGCCCCGTCTTGTGGCTGACATTGATGCTGGCGCCGAACTGCGAATAGTTGACCAACTGGCTGGAATGCTCGGCTAGCAGCCGCACGAATTTTGGAAGCTCGGTCAG
>CAXBNO010000177.1:0-6608 GCA_963976775.1 uncultured Kordiimonadales bacterium | reverse complement strand
GGAGCGACTGTCCGTCGCGCTTTGCCGGAGGGTAGCATTGCCGCTGGTTCACCGGCGCGCACAATCAGGGGCGGATCGGGTACCCTGGCCATTGCCCGGGGCGAGGACGAGTGAGTAACGACCTGCGAGAACTCTGGCTCAAGTTGGAGCGCAAGGGCCGAGGCGACTTCCTGGCCACTCGGGACGGATCAAGGTCCTATCGTCAGTTGATATCCATGATCGAAACCTGTTGCGGCATCTTCGACGGGCACGGTCTGACATTCGGAGATCGCGTACTCATCATCGTGAAGGACGACTTCACGGCCAGCGCCAGCTTTCTTGCAGCTTTGCTTGATGGTCTTGTGCCCGTGATGCTTTCCCCGGAAAGTCGCCTCACCCGTATCGAAGCCGTTGCCAGGTCCACCGAAGCCAGCTTGCTGATTTCCGACGATGTGGTGGACTGTGGTCATGACTGTCCCAAGCATGTTCTCAATGCCACCGTCGGCAGTGGTGGGCAAGCCGGCACGATCAGGAAACTGTTTCGCCGCAAGGCACCCACAGACCAGGTTCGGGAACCGCAATGTCCTGACCACACGTCGGATCAATTGGCCTATATCCTCTTTACTTCGGGGACCACGGACCGACCCAATGGCGTGCAGATCACCTATGGCAATCTGTTCAGCCATCTGGACACGTTATGTCGCCTTTTCGGATACGATGCGCAGAGTCGCATCTTCAATGCCACGCCCCTGGCCCATACCGACGGGCTGGTTCAAGGCCCACTGTTGGCCGCCTGGAGTGGTGCGGCCCTGGTTCGTCCGGGCCCGTTCCAGATTTCCGATATGGAACCCTGGCTGAATTTCATCAGATCCAGTGGCGCAACTCATTTGATCGGCAATCCCACAATGCTGACCCTGATCGAGCGCCTGGCGGAGCATCGGGACTATTTCGATTCAGCAGGATTCAAAGGCGTGATCTCCACGGGCGGCGTACTGCCAGAACCCGTCTGGAAAGCATTTGAGGCCGGGTTCGGCACGAACGTCTGGAACGTTTACGGGATGACCGAGACGGTCGCCAACGCCCTCTATGCCGGCAATGGGGCAGCATTCGGTGCCTGGGGGTCGATTGGTCGGCCCGTGGATTGCGAAGCGCGGCTGGGCGACAGCAATGGTCAACCTCTCGGGGATACCGAGGCGGACGAAGGCGAGTTGCAGCTGAGGGGTGCCAATATCTGCACAGGCTATTGGCGGAACCCTGAAAGAACCCGCAAGATCCAATTGCAAGACGGATGGATGCGCACGGGAGATATGGTTCGTCGGCGGGCGGACGGATCCTTCGATTTTCTGGGCCGTCTGAAAAGCGTCATCAATCAGGGTGGAATGACCATCCTGCCGGACGAACTGGACGAAGCGTTGCTCCGTCATCCGGCGGTGCTGGAAGCTGTTACAGTTGGGCTGTCCGATCCGGAATTCGAGCAGATCGCGATTTCCGCAGTCGTTCTAAAGGTTCCGGTCAGCGAGGCCTCTCTGGCCGCGCATTGCCGTGAATATCTGGAACCGCTGAAGATGCCCAAGCGGATCATTCCGGTCGAAACGATGCCTCACACGCAGTCCGGAAAGGTCGACCGACATGCTTTGGTTACCAGCCTGACGAGACGGGTTCAGCAACCGAAGATCGCCACCATTGGCCATACTGGCATGGGCGAAAGGATCATCGAGATCGCCAGCGGTGTTTTCCATGTCAACAGGACGTCGCTGACCTACGCATCCTCACCCGAAAGCATTGAAGGATGGGACAGCTTCACGCATCTCAACCTGATCCTGGCCGTCGAAGACGCCCTGGAAGTCAGGATCGCGACCTCGCAGATCGCGGCGATCCGCGACATCGGCAGCCTGATCAGGACTGTTGAGGAAGTCCACCGGTGACGCCACGCATCTTCGCATCAGTCTGGACTGTCGTGCTCTTGCTGACAGTCGGATCGATCATGATGATCTGGAACTGGCAGCACGTTACGGAGCTGCACACTCTCGAGGCCGAAACTCCGATCGTTGTGATCGGGTCATCGCTCAGTGCTGCCGCGATACCGCAAGACGAGGTGCAGGATGGGCTGCTGGGCGACAACCGGCGTCATGTCGTCTGGTTTTTCCCGGCCATATCTGCTTCTCAAACGATGGCACTGGGCCGAAAGGCCATCGAGGACGGTGCCAGGGTCATATTGATTGAACTCAATGCCTTTGCCTATTCTCATCCGCGGCGTGTGATCCGCCAGGATTATCTGCCAGGCTGGGTTGCCGCGCTTGGTGACTGGTCTGACGATTTCACTGAACACCTCCGCGCGACGATCTCCCTGGCAGCGGACGGCAACAGGACTGCTTTCGATTATCCCGAGTTCCGAGACAGCTGGGATGGCGTCATGCGGTGGCAAAGGAACACGGCGCTCCGACCTTCAGGCAGTGAATACACAGAAGACCTGGCCTCGCTGACAAACGTCGCGGCGAGGCAGAATATCGATGTGGTCTTCTTTGAACCGCCCCGGCATCGACAACTGCTACATGAAATCGCGCAAGAACTGGAGATGCCCCTGCATCGTTACCTGAGAACTCACGTGATGCCACCAAATGCCACTGCGATGCTGGTCAGTGCCGCGTGGCCCGACGCGCTGTTTGCAGACGAAGCAGCACACTTGAATCTCTCTGGGCAAGCCAGATTTCTGGCAGAACTGCGACATAGCTGGCGGCAAAGTGCCAGCAAACGCTGAATTCATCGTACTGCTCGCAGGAGCATTACTGTGCGTGCTCACCTATTGGGCATTGCCCATTCGGCACGTCCAGTCTGCAATATCGGTACTGACCTTTGTCTGCCTTTGTATCCTCTCAGTAAAGAGTGCCATCTGGCTGCTGGCTGGTTCCCTCTTTTCAATCTGGTCGATGCAACTGGGTGACCGGTCCGGTCGCAAGGCTGCCTTTTTTGGCCTGACTGTGATTCTGCATATTGCGGCGCTCGTCTGGTTTCGTGACCTTCCCGGATACCTTTGGATCGGAGCAGCCTATTTCACCCTGCGTCATATCCATGTCCTGTCTGACTGGTGGATGGGGCTTCTGACCCGGCCCAGCTTGACGGACTACATGCGATATCAGTTGTTCCTGCCTGTACTGGCGGCCGGTCCAATCCATCGATTTCAGAACTTTGAGCGCGAACTCTCCCGTCGCCGGAAGAATACTGCAGAACTCTTCTCAGGCGCCGAACGCGCGTTGTGGGGAGCGTTTCAGGCGGTTGTGCTCGGGACATGGCTGATGACCCGCATCGAGAGAGAGAGCCGTTCACTGCTCGAGCCGCTCCCCGTGTTTCTGAGCGACTGGATTGCTGGAGCGATCGACTGGGTCAGCCTCTATCTCACATTCGCTGGGTTCAGTTCGCTGGCGATTGGACTGTCGCTGATGACGGGGCTAAGGATCGAGGAGAATTTCAACGCCCCTTGGCGCGCCAGGAACCTGGTCGAATTCTGGAATCGCTGGCACATGACACTGACCGCCTTCTGTCGCGATTACGTCTTCCGACCCGTATCCGCCGCAACCAGATCGGTTTATCTTGGGGTACTTGCGGCCATGCTGGCCATGGGTCTCTGGCACGAGAGTTCCTTGTACTGGCTCGGTTGGGGTTTGTGGCAGGGATTGGGTATCGTCATCACCCAGCTTGCCTTCCGAATGCCAACCAGCAATCTGCCGGCAAGTCTGATACCTGCTGTTGGAACCGCCTTTGCTGCCCTTTGGTTAAGCGCAACACACCCAGTCCTTTCCCGCCTGACCGAGTACATATCCCCATGACACCCTGGTCCAGATTCATCGGTCGGATACTGCCGCAATGGCTTGTGGCACCTGCCTTGGCGCTCATCTACTCTTTCATGCTGTTTTCGGTGACCGCTCTACTCGGATACTACGCTGGAGATCAGATTCCGTATTTTGACATCGGATGATCGCGCTGAGAACCTGATGACAGACCTGATCCGCTCCCCTCGAGGATCCTCAATCTGAGGTTAGAGCGGATTCCAAGGGTAGCAGATCAATGTACTTCGATGACCTGAAGGATGCCTCCTCCTGCGACGTGGAATACTGGTCACAAAGGCCCCGTCCCTGACCGAGGGCAGCCGCGAACACCGCCTGGAATCCTGGCGTCAGGTCCGCGACCAGTTGTGCGACCGCATCGTGAAACGCTTCAGCCCCGGCCCGGCACCGACGGTGTGAGGCGGGGACAGGTCCGGGGCTGCGATCAACGTTATTCCTTCGGCGCGGTGGCCTGGCCGGGTTCGGTCAGGGGGGAGCCGTCGAGGTTCATTTCCTCGATCTTGGCGTCCTTGCGCAGTCCGGCGATGATGTTGCCGATCATCTCACCGGTCATTTCCTGCTCCAGTTCCTGGCGCTTTTCCTCGAACGTCGGGCGCGGCTGGTCGCGGCGCTCCTCCACCTTGATCACGTGCCAGCCGAAACGGGTCTGCACGGGCTCGGCGCTGATTTCCTGTATGCGGCATCGGAGAACGGCTTCACCATCTTGTCCGCCGTGAAGAAGCCCAGGTCGCCACCGGTGGGTGCCGACGGTCCCTGTGACTTCGCCTTGGCGAGTTCGGCAAAGTCGGCACCACCCTGCAGTTCGGCGATCACGGCCTTTGCCTCATCCTCGGTCTTCAGCAGGATGTGGCGGGCACGGATCTCCTGGCTTGCTGGATTGTCGACCAGGAAGCGGGCGTAGGCGGCACGCAGTGCCTCCTCGGTCACGTCCTTCTCCAACTGACCGAGCAGCAGATACTCGCGCATCTTGTTCTGGCGAAACTCCTCGACCTCGGCTTCCAGATCCTCGTTCTCCCGCAGGCCGGCAGCCTCCGCGGCATCGAGCAGCAGGGAGTGGTTGACGGCGCGCTTCACCAGCATCGGATAGAGCGTCGAGATCGGCACCTGCTGGTACTGCGGCGGCAGGTCCTGGATCATCGACATCACGGCCTCCAGCCGGATCTCCTCACCATTGACGCGGGCCACGACCGGGTTCTGTGCCACCTTCTCGGCCTCGGTCGGTTCCGCAGCGGGCGTCGGCGCGGTCGTGTTCTGGGCGATGGCGGCAGGCGCGGCGAGCGCCAGGCCAAGCACGAGGGCCAGACCATGACGGTGGTTGATGAGCATGAATACGTTCCTTCTCGATGATCCGAACGGCGCTTCGCCGTCCGTTGGAGCGGGTTTCAGCCCTCTCACATAAAGATGCAGGCCAGCCGTCACAAGGCGATTGGATCACGATCCGGTGCACTGTCAGGGTAGTGTGCCGGACAGCGCACTTGCGCCGCGTTGACAGTGCCACGCGCCCCGCCTATGTCACCCGGGTATTTCCTGGTCCGCCGCACGCGCTGTCGCGATACATGCGCGAGGTCGCGCGGACACTCTCTCGCATGAGGATCCAGCGCATGATCGGCGCCCTGGCCCGAAAGATATTCGGAACCCCGAACGCCCGTCTGGTGAAGACGTACTTGAAACGGGTGGAACCCATCAACGCGCTGGAGCCGCAGATCGCGGCCCTCAGCGACGACGGGATGCGCGCCCGGATCAAGGAACTGAAGGCCGAGGTCGCGGCCGGCAAGACGCTGGACGCGGCCATGGACGAGACCTTCGCCATCGTGCGCGAAGCTGCGAAACGCACCCTGGGGCAACGCCACTACGACGTTCAGATGGTCGGCGGCATGGTGCTGCATGAAGGCAATATCGCCGAGATGAAGACCGGCGAGGGCAAGACGCTGGTGGCAACGCTGCCCGTCGTGCTGAATGCCCTTTCAGGCAAGGGCGTGCATGTCGTCACCGTCAACGACTATCTGGCCCGGCGCGACAGTGCCTGGATGGCGGAGATCTATCAGTTCCTGGGGCTGACCGTCGGCTGCATCGTGCATGGCATGTCCGATCTGGAGCGCCGCGCCGCCTATCTGTGCGACGTCACCTATGCCACCAACAACGAGCTCGGCTTCGACTACCTGCGCGACAACATGAAGTTCACGCGCGGCGAGATGGTGCATCGCCCCTTCAACTTCGCCATCGTCGACGAGGTCGATTCCATTCTGGTCGACGAGGCGCGGACGCCGCTGATCATCTCCGGCCCCGCCGAGGGTTCCTCCGACCTCTACACGACCATCAATCCGCTCGTGGCGGAACTGTCGGACGAACATATCGAGGTTGACGAGAAGACCCGCAGTGCCTCCCTGACCGAAGAGGGTCAGGAGCATATGGAGGCCCGGCTGGCCGAGCTGGAAATGCTGCACGCCCCCAGCCTCTACGACATGGAGAACATCTCCATCGTCCACCACATCAATCAGGCCGTGCGGGCGCACAAGGTCTTCCAGCGCGACACGGACTACATCGTGCGCAACGACAAGGTGATCATCATCGATGAGTTCACCGGTCGCATGATGGAGGGACGGCGCTATTCGGAGGGACTGCATCAGGCGCTGGAGGCCAAGGAAGGCGTCACCATCCAGCCGGAGAACCAGACGCTCGCCTCCATTACCTTCCAGAACTATTTCCGCATGTATCCGACCCTGTCGGGCATGACCGGCACGGCGGCGACAGAGGCCGAGGAATTCCAGCAGATCTACAAGCTGGATG